>DATNJO010000523.1:0-4829 GCA_035603895.1 Pyrinomonadaceae bacterium | reverse complement strand
AGTCGCGTTGACGACGTAGGTCAGGACGAAGTTGCTGATCAGTTCACTTGTCATCGTCCTCTTCCTCGATCAGTTGATGAAGCTTCGCAAGTCTGTCAGGAGTCAGCTGCTTTTCCTGCAAGAGGTTCAGCACCAGTCCTTCGGCAGACCCACCAAACAAACGATCGATCAGGTCGCGCACCGCGTGGCCGGTAAACTTCTTCTGACTGACAGCAGACCGGTAAACATAAGCTTTGTCTTTCAGGGTTCGCTTCACGCGTCCTTTGCGATGAAGCACGGTGAGCATGGTCTGAACGGTCGTGTAGGCGAGTTCGCGTTTTAGTTGCCGTTGTACCGTCTGGCAGGTCGCAGGCCCGGTCTCCCAGAGCACCTGCATGATCTCCAGCTCCAACGGAGTCATCTGTTCACTCTTGCGGCGCGGCATCAATTCCTCCTAAGACTTTAGTAGGATATACCGCACGCAAGCCGAGCTTGTCAACTAAAACTTTAGTAGGTAGTGCAGAGGAAGAGTTTTAATCGCTGCCGTAACGAATTTCCATGTGCCGGATCCGAAAAGCAGCGAGGATGAGCACCAGGAGTGTCACGCCCAACATGCTCGGTACCGCGATCCATACGGGCGTGGGTTCGGCGATGACCGCAAATGGTCCTTCGGAAACGGGTACCGGCACGAGCGAGTTCAGGTAGTGAATGACGCTGACCTTCTTCAGTAACGGTGGCAGCAGAAAGTTGAGCCACTCCCAACCGTAAAGCAATACCGCAGGGATGATCGGGTTGCGAACAAACAATCCCACCACAACAAAGAAGGCGCCGTAACCAACGCACGCCAAAATCGTGATGCCCGCATAAGTGAGAAGATGTGTCAGTCCGTGGCCTTCGGTGAAGTAACGCATGCCCTGCGAATAGGAGTGAGGCAAGTAAAGCAGCAACATCCCGACGACCGTTGTGAAGGTAAACAATACGATGGATGTAACGAGGCCGGAGAAATACTTACCGACGACCAGCACCTCGCGCCTGACCGCACTCAGAAAGTAGTAATGCAAACTCCGGTCGACGATCTCGCCGCGAAACAGGTTCATGAAGATCCACGCGCAGCCAAAGAACACAACCGTGCGCAATAGCAGCCCGTTGTAGAGCAATGAGTAGATGAGGCTGAGGTTATTGATGTCTTTCCAATCACTGGGGAGTTGCCGCGCAAAGAGCGCGAGCACCAGCAATGGAAACAGCGGCAGCAGTGCGAGCAGGTAGATCAGGATTGCGCGCCGGCCAAGAAAGTTCTTTTGCAGATCGGAACGAAAGATCGCGCCGATCTGCCGTAGCCAAAGCGCCCACGGCAGCGACGATTGCCCAGTCTTGTTTGCCACAGCGTCAATCGCAGAACTCATTCAACTAAACTCCTAAGCAGTTCCTCCGGTCGTGCCGATCAGATACTGGTAGACGGCGCTCATATCATCGTCAACCGGCGCTATCGACTCCACGTTGACCTCGCCCTCAGCCACCGCGCGATTCAACAGCAAATAAAAGCCATCGGCGTCGCGTGTCTTTACAAACAAACCACGGCGGTCGTCGTGCAATTTCGCTTCAACCACATGATTCTGTGCGAAAACATAAGCTGCGAGCCTGGCCGGTTGATCGCAACGAATCAGAATCTGCATCGGGTGCTCTTCCATCTCGTCGCGCACGCCGTGAATGTTTCCTTCCGCCACGATGTAACCGTTGTTCACCAACACCACGCGATCGGACATCATATCGACCTCGTGCAGAATGTGTGACGAGATAATCAGGTGCAGTCCTTCTGCGGCGAGCTTTCTGAAGAGCGCGATTGTTTCCGCGCGCACCATCGGATCGAGCCCGTTGAGCGGTTCGTCGAGAATCAACACTACTGGCTCGTGTGCGATCGCCTGGGCGAGACGAATACGCTGTCTCATACCCTTGCTGTAACCCGCAACTTTTCGATCCGCGGCTTCGACGAGATTTACACGTTCCAGCGCCTGCTGGCTTAGCTCGTTCGCTCGTTTCCGATCGAAACCGTGGACCAGAAGAAACGAGTTGAGAAACTCACGCCCGGTTAGTCCACGCGGAAACGAGTCAAACTGGGTGCAGTAACCAACTTTCCGAAAGAGTTGTTCGGGTTGATCGGTCGGAATACCCAGCAACGTGATCTTTCCACGCGTCGGACGCAGCAGGCCGGTCATCAGATTCATCAACGTCGACTTCCCTGCGCCGTTTGGTCCGACGAGACTCGTGATACCCGGCGCGATCTGTAAGTTCACGCGGTTCACGCCGAGGATCTCGCCGTAGAACTTGGAGACATTGTCGAAAATGATGAGTTGATCGGTCGAGTTAGTCATCGATTTTTCTACCGCACTACCTCGTAAGCTTTCACTTTCCACGACAGTAACGCGAGACAGATCGCGCAGATCACAAACAACACCATCCATGAAGCCCACAGTGGCGGCTCGAGCAACTGTACCTGGTTGACAATGTCGCCTTGAAAATCCCTAATCGTAACGACGTCAGACGCACGTTCAAACGTGCCGAACAGTCCGGCAGTTACGTTCTTGATCAACGCGCCCAGACTGATGATGTTGCCCCAGCGCGTGCGAAACACTTCGTTAACAAACGCGCCGAAAACGCTCGGAATAAAAAAGATGCCAAGCAAAATGCCGCTTGCCACTACGCGCCATTTCACCAGCGCGGAAATCGTTTGCGTGAGCAACGCGAGCAGTAACGCCCAAACCAATCCGCCCAGGACGATCGCATTGATCATCCAAACATTCGCCTTAAACCACGCGAAGCCTTCGAGGTACGACTGAAACAGAAACAGCAGCAACTGCGGCACCCACGTGATCAGCGACAAGAGAATCAGAATCACCGACATCTTGCCCATTACATACTCGGTGCGTGAAAACGGCCGGCACAAATAAAGCGGCAGCGCGTTGTTGCGCAGATCGCGCGAGACGAGCGGTGGCCCAACCAGCAACGCGACAAAGAAAGCAAAGACACCCTGAATGCTGATGAACGTTTGGAAGAAGAAAGCGTCGATTGGCACCAGCTCGCGCACGTTGATTTTCATGCTGGCGATGGCGCTGAAATTGTGGTGCAGGTAGATCAAAATCGCTTCCACCAGCAACGGCAGGAAGCAGATCACGAAGAACGCCACGAAGAGTTTGGAACTAAAAACGGCGCGGTACGCGTGACGCGGAATGATCAGGAACCGTTTCCAGTCAGGAGTCAACGGCCCTGCGTAACGCTTGTAAGTCTGCTCATAGACCGCCATAGCCGTTCTCCATTGCCTTGAGAAAGATGTCTTCGAGCGAGTCGCGTTTGTAACTCAGCCGCCGTAGTTGCACTTGCGTCTCGCCGGCGAGCCGGTATAAATCGCGTACTTCCACGCCGTCCTGCAATACGACTTTGAGCCGGTTGTCACTCGAGATCGCGTATTCACAACCGAGTTTCGATAACGCGTCGACGAACTGCTTCTGATCGCCTCGTGTTTCCAGCATGAGAAACTTACGATTCGACTTCCGTTCCTCTTCGAGATTGCAGTAGACGGCGATCTGACCGTCGCGCAGGATCAGGATTTCGTCGCAGCATTCTTCGACGTCAACCAGCAAGTGCGACGACAAAACGATGTGCGCCTGGCCGCTGTCGCGGATCTCGCGAATGAGTTTGATCATGCGCAAGCGCGCCGGCGGGTCAAGACCGTTCGTTGGCTCGTCGAGAAAGATCAACTTCGGACCATGAACGATCGCCTGTGCCAGTTTGGCGAGTTGTTTCATGCCGAGTGAATAGGTTTCGAGTTTGCGATAACGCGCTTCACCGAGGCCGACGTAGAAGAGCGCTTCGTGCGCGCGTTCCAGTGCGGCATCGGAAGGCAGGCCCGACAGTTCAGCCATCAAGCGAACGAAGTGAACGGCGGTCATCTTGGCGATGAAGGCATCGCGCTCGGGCATGTAACCGATCAGCGATTTGATCTTCTTCGCCTGATCGACGATGTCGTGACCAAAGATCTGTGCCGTGCCCGCGTTGGGGTGATGAAAACCGAGCAACGTGTGAATCAGCGTGGTCTTGCCGGCGCCGTTTGGACCAAGCAGTCCAATAGCTTTGCCGCGCAGATCGCCTCGAAGACCTTTAAGAATTTGACGACGTCCGAAAGCGACGCTAAGACCGTGAAGGTCGATTACGGGTGGTTCGTCAACTGTTTGTGGTCGGGTCAGTTCTTCCTGAACCGTCGCGGGGAGTGCCATAGGTTCTTTATAGCGCTGCGTCCTGATATTTCCAAACGAATCCGAGTCCGAAGACTGTGCCCATCAGCAGAAATGCACCGATGCATGCTAACGCTTCTGCGGGCGCTAAAGTTCTGCCAATCGCAAGGATCTCGATCAGGAATACTGGGAGGTTGACGACAATCGCGGAGGCAACAGGAAACAAAGCAGCAGGACGACAACCGCCCATGCGCCGTCGCAGCCACGAAAGCGACGGTGCATAGGCGAGTGAGAACAACAGTGCTGTCATGATCAGCGATATGACCGTGACGCTGTTGACGTCAGTAGCGCTGACTCCCTGCTGCGACATGAGAGAGAACGTTGAAAGGAGCAGCAGCAGACCCAGCAGCCACGAAACGAGCGAGATAGATAAAAGTTTCACCGCGTTCGTACAAAGTCCATCCACAGATTACGCCGAAAGTCTGCGGAATCTGTGGATGGTGTTACTTCCCTACTTCTTGTTCTTCATACCGCGCTCGATGATGCTCTGCATCTCCAACGCGTTCGGCATACCGAGAATTGTCGCCGGACTCAAACCAAACGGTCCGCCTTCAGTGTTCGCGG
>DATNJO010000522.1:0-17854 GCA_035603895.1 Pyrinomonadaceae bacterium | reverse complement strand
GCGGGGCCGCTCAAGGTGACCGTGCCTGTCGCCGCAGTGGGAGCAGTCACAGTCGTTGGGGTTATGGTTAAGGAGATCAGTGCTCCTGCTACTTGTGTCGTCGCCGACGCGGAAGTCGATTTGGCAGACTGGTTGTTCGCCGCATCGAAGGCCGCGACCGTGTAGCTATGCGTTGAGCCAACCGCGAGACCGATGTCGGAGAACGACGTGCCTGTCGTGACTGTCGCGATCTCCGTCGCTCCGCCATCGCGGAACACTTTGTAGCCGACGACACCGAGGTTGTCGGTCGAAGCGGTCCACGAAAGATCGATGACGGATGCGCCTGCACCAGTAGCCGTAAGTCCTGTCGGAACGGACGGCGCCGTGAGATCGGCGCCCGGTGTGGTAATCACCACCGTGCTCGAGCTCGCTGACTGATTGTTTGCTCCGTCAACAGCCGTCACTACGTAGCTGTGAGTCGATCCGACCGCGAGGCCGATGTCAGTGATAGACGTTCCGGGAACGGTGGCGATCGGTGTTACACCGCCGTCGCGGAAGACGCGGTAATTAACAACGCCGACGTTATCAGTCGAAGCCGCCCACGAAAGATTGACGGTGGTCGAGTTCGGCGCGGTCGCTGTTACGTTTGTTGGCGCTGACGGCGCTGCGGTATCAGCCGGAGTCGTGGCGCTTGCGCTGTTGGAAGCCGCTGATAGATTGCCGGCGGCATCGCTTGCGATCACCTTGTAACTATGCGTCGTAGACGGCGCGAGTCCGGTGTCAGAGAAGGTCGTTCCGATAACTGTCGCCATCGGCGATGGAGAGTTGTCGCGGAAGACCTTGTAGTTCGTGACGCCAACGTTGTCCGTGCCCGCGGTCCACGAGAGATTGATCGTGGTCGGACTCGCTGCTGTCGCAGTGAGTGCGGTCGCCGCGGTCGGTGCGGTCAAGTCGCACGTCGTCAAAGGCTCGAACGACTCAGTCGGCGTAATGGTCTGTGCGGGCGGGTTGGCCGGCGGCCATGCGAGCACAGTGTTGTTGCCATTGAATTTGCCAAGAGTTCCATCGACGTATGAAAGCACACGATTCGCAACGTTTGTCAGCGTGCTCGCCGTGAAGTTCGGATCGTTATATGGTCCGGTCGGCAGGTCCGCCTGCGTGCGTGGATCGAATATTTCAAACGGAAACGGACTGAGCGGTTGCACTGTTGCCTCGCAGTTGCCGATGCAACCGCCGGGGCTTAGGCGCCGGTCCATCATCCACGGAATACCCGAGAAGCTGTAAGGCGTTTGCATCGCGTCGAGATCGATTTCGTCGAACTCCGGCGTGACGACACCACCCAGACCCAAGCCGAACGGGAAGAGGTACTGGCCGTTAGTCGCTTCGTTTCCGTGGATATCGATCGTCTTGAGAGCGCCCGCTTGATCCGCGAATTTGCGGCCCGTGCGTGCCTGAATCTCACGCGGGATCGGGCTGAGAACGGCGAACTGTTCTGCGAACGTGCCGCCACCCGGACACGGGTTTGAAGCCGCGAACCGTGGATCGGCGCGCAAGTGAGCGCACGGATCGAGTCTTGGGCCAGTCGCGGGGTCGACGAAGTCTACGTCGTGACGAATCTTCCAGATGTTGCCACCGACGCCGTCGACGAGACCGTTTTGACCGCAGGTGCCCGCGCCCGCAGCGTTGTCGCAACCGACTGTCGTCGCGAGCGGAAACTCGTGCGGTTGATTGGTAGACGGATCGTAATGAAGCGACCAGATCATGACGTCCGTGTTGAGCGACGCGAAGCCGATGAAGAGGGTGCGGGCGCGCTGGTTTTGAAAGCCAGGAGCGTCTACTCCGACCTCGTTGAGAAACAGGTAATCGGGTTGGCCCGCGACATTTCTCGTGGCCAGTGCGCGCTGCACCATCGTGCTGTGAGCAGAGACGAACCGAGTGCCATTGATCGTTTCGAAGTTGCCCTCGACCTCGATGCTGTCTCCGACCTGAATCGGTGCGAAGCGTCGCGAGTCGGCAACGATTAGATTGGCGGTGCGGTTGGTAGACGGACAGAGCAGGTCGCCGGTGCCGGTGCCGCTGCTTTGTGCCGTGAGTGTCTCAGTTATGTTTGTGTCGGCGTCGACGTCGATGGTGTCGACGAATGTGCGCGCGACGGTGCTTGGAATGCAGCTAGGCACGCCAGTGGTGAAAACGTTTGTGTAGTTGTCGGGATCGAGCGTGAAACGCGGGTCGGGGCTACAGTTGGGAGAACCGGGGAGACAACCAAGCCCTTGTTGCACGGTGTGACGGCTTTCGGGATCGTTGAGCCGAACCATGACGCCTGTGTTCGCGTCGTTGGTCAGGCCGTTGATCCGGAAGTAACCATCCGTGTAATTGATGTAAGTGACGACACCTTTCACCGATTCAGTACCTTTTTGGAAAAAGATATCGGCGGCGATGACGTTTCCGTTGCTGGTGCGGTTGGCATGAACGGTGGCGTCGCCACCCTTCTTGCTCGTGTTACAGATGTCTGCTTTCGCAAGACCGCTTTCAGCGCGGCCCAGACATTCCTGGGGAGCTTGTGCAAATATTTGTTGAAGCGTCAGCCGGTTGGCGGGAAGGTCGATGAGCAGGTTGCGCGGGATGATTACGTTTTGCCCGCCCACGACAATGGTGCCGCCGGACCATACGTCGTTTGGGTTAGTGAGCGTAAGACGCTCGATCTCTCCTGTGATAGGAGCTGCGGTTGCGGTTTGGGCCTGCGCTGTGATCGCTGGCGCAAGTAGGAATGCGCACAACGCGATCAGCGCGGCTATACTCGTCAATATTTGCGAGGACCTTTTCTGAATTCTGGCCTTCAGGGGGCTATCTTTCATGATTCTCCTTCTTTTATGTGGGTTAGAGGTTGAATTAATGCTTAGCTTGCACATGCAGACACGATCCCGTAGTCGCCAAACCAGGCGAGCGTTTCGTTTCTGATCAACTCGAGATTGGCGCCTTTAGATCGGTGGGCCAATGAGCGCGAAAAAGGTTGCGAGGGCGCTCAATAGCAACGAGTATGCCCCGAGCAAAACAAGCGCATTCGAAACAAAAACGTAGTAGTAATCAGGAATAATATGCTTCAGTGTGAAGCATAGATCGCGCATGGGTGCTTCACTTTGAACCACACTGTCGAGACGAGGGGAAACAGTTAATGGATGCTCAGAAACTTAATCATTTTCGCAGTCTGTTGCTAAAGCAGCGGAGGCAAATCGAATCCTTACGCGCCGGCCAAACGAGCGAGCGTGAAGATGTCGTCGACGATGTGGAAGACGAAGGCGATCTCTCACATTCTGACGCTGACAAGGATCTCGCGTTCAATCTCGGCGAGCGAGAAACGCATCAACTTCAGGAAATTGATGATGCACTCCGCCGAATTGATGACGGTACGTATGGAACGTGTTTGCGATGTGGAAAGCCAATCGATGAGGAACGCCTCGAGGCGGTTCCGACTGCCCGCTATCATGCGGAATGTCAGGCGGAACTCGAAGGCGCTCAAGGTCTGGAGACGCCGACGCTCTAATTGAGAGTCGAAAAATCTATCAGTCGCGCAGATAGTGGCAACTGTAGCCTCCGGGATGCTTGCGCAGATAATCCTGGTGATAGTCCTCGGCGCTGTACCAGGTGGAGGCCGGCTCAATAGTTGTCGTGATCGGTCGCTTCCACTTTCCTGACGCATCGACGCGAGCCTTCACTCGTTCGGCTGTTATCTTCTGCTCGGGTGTTTGGGGAAAAATCGCCGAACGATATTGCGTGCCGATGTCGTTGCCTTGACGATTAAGCGTGGTGGGATCGTGCAGTTTGAAGAACCAGTTCTCCAGTAAGTCTTCGTAGCTGAGCACCGCCGGATCGAACTTGATGCGGATCGCTTCAGCGTGGCCCGACTTGCTGTGATGGGTATCTTCGTATGTTGGGTTCTCGAGCCAACCGCCCGTGTAGCCGACCTCGGTGTCGATCACGCCGGGCACATCGCGGAGAATCTCCTCGACACCCCAAAAACAACCTCCAGCAAGCACAGCCACTTCTGTATTTTTTCCGTCATTCATATTCACGTAAATTACCCCAGACGTTCAATCACGTGCCACCCCCAATGGAGTTAGTTTTCAGCAAGCGAATCGAGATCGGCGAGCAGGTCAGCGGGAATCTGGAGCGTCGCAGCCTGAAGATTCTCGCGGAGATGCTCGACGGAAGATGTGCCGGGAATCAGCAGCATGTTGGGGGAGCGTTGCAGAAGCCACGCGAGTGCGACCTGCATCGGAGTTGCTTCCAGCGAAGCCGCGACTGAGTCGAGTGTCGACGACTGTACAGGCGAAAAACCTCCTAACGGGAAAAACGGAACGTAAGCGATGCCTTGTTTGGCGAGTTCATCGATGAAAGCATCGTCGTTCCGGTGGACCACGTTATAAAGGTTCTGGATGCAAACAATTTCTGTGATTGCCTGAGCTTGGGCCAACTGCGCGGAAGTAACGTTGCTGAGACCGATGTTACGAATGAGCCCCTGATGCTTTAGTTCGGTGAGCACGGTCAGTGGTTCCTCAATCGATCCCTCAGACGGTCCCATCACTCCACCAACACGAAGATTCACGACATCGAGAGCGTCGAGACCAAGATTTCTCAGGTTGTCGTGGACTGCGTCAATCAGCTCCTGCCGAGACAAGGCATGAATCCACGACTTGTCTGAACCGCGGCGAGCGCCGACCTTCGTCACGATTACGAGACCAGCAGGATAAGGATGAAGCGCCTGCTTTATGATCTGATTCGTTACGTGCGGGCCGTAGTAGTCGCTGGTATCGATGTGGTTCACGCCGGAGTTCACGGCTTCGCGTAAAACAGCGACCGCGGCATCGACATCGCGTGGCGGCCCGAATACACCTGGCCCGGCAAGTTGCATTGCGCCGTAACCCATGCGGTTAACAGTCAGTGTTGTGCCTGGAAAAGTGAACGTACTTGTCATCGTTTGTTTAGATTCTATCGCTCAGACCCGCGTCGCGAAATGTGAGGCGCGCAATAGACGCCCAATCAGCGTCAGCCATGCCGACTGCCAACCCCGTGACAAACCGGTCGCGGACTAAACTCGCCAAGGGCATCGGCACCGCCGCTGCTTCCGCTGCCGCGAGCAGCAGACGATTGTCTTTCAAGCCAAGCGGCAATTTGAACCCGACCGGCTCGAACCGATCGGCAGCGATCATCGCGCCATAAGTTCGATAGATAGGCGCATTGAACAGCGATTCAGTCAGTAACTCAAGAAATGCGTCGGGCGCCACATCGTGCTTCCGCACGAGTGCAAACGCTTCCGCCAAGCCTTCGATCACTGCGGTAATCAGAAAGTTTCCGGCAAGCTTAATCACGTTAGCAGCCGGCGCCTGCTCGCTAGGATGAAAAGTCTTTTGTCCGATTGCGTCGAAGAGTGGACGGCAACGGTTGACCTGTTCAATTGGACCACCCGCGACGACAAACAACTTTGCGGCAGCCGCAGCTTCGGGCCGGCCGAAAACCGGAGCCGCAACGTAGTGTTGCTCTCTGCTTGCGTGCGCTTCGGCCAAACGTTGCGAGAGTGCGACGCTGATCGTACTCATCGACAGATGAATCGCTCCGGCTTCAAGCGTCTCAATTGCGTGGCCCTGATAGAAAATAACCTCCTCGACGGCGCGATCGTCCGCAACCATTGTGATCAAGACTTCGGCTCCGGCCGCCGCAGCGGCAGGAGTGTCGGCTACCTTCGCGCCGGACGCTGCGAGTGCGTCCGCGCGACTGCGTGTTCGATTGAAAACGGTGAGGGAGTGCCCGGCTTTGATTAAGTTGCGGGCGATCGGCGATCCCATGTTTCCGAGACCGATAAAACCTATGCGCATTACTCTTCCTCCTCGCTACATTCTCGCGGTAACTACAAAACGGTTATTTCACATTGTTGCTACGTTTTGATGGTTTGCGCGGAAACAGCCACAAAGAAGCACAAGGATTGTTTTTACACTTGTGCTTCTTTGTGGCAAGGTTGAAGCTGCGGAAAATGACGGAATGCAGCTCAGAACCAGCCACACGCCAGTCATGGCCAAACATTAAACCCCTGCCGGAACAGCGAGCAGCGCTTTCTCTTGAGCGAGCGTTTACCGAGGAAGAGTTCGAACTGATCCGTTACGGATCGATCCCGGAAGCGATGGAAAACAAGTGGTTCATTTTCCTCGAAGATGATGTGCTCTACTTTCATCGCAGTTGGACGGGATTCTGTATCTACCAAGTGAGTCTCAAGAAGGACGGCGCGCAGTACAGAGTCGTCGAAGCCCTCGCCAACCGCGATTCAACTCAGTATTCCGCAGCTGACGATCATTACGACGTAAACCTGTTGAACTTCCTCATCGACAACTTTCTTCTGCAACGGCCGCCGCGTGAGGAAATAACGCCGATGAGCGCAACACGCTGGGTTTGGGCCTGGCTCAAGTGGCTCGTGCGAGGCTGAGCGCGAACATGGAGAACGAACTGAAGATCATCGTCGCGACAAACGTCGTCCCCACGAAACTCACCATTACTTACGACGACATGCACGGCCTTTGGGGCGGAACCACCATTACAGCGCGCGGCGACCGCACGCTGCAAACACAATCGAGAGAGACTGGTGCGCCCGAAGCCAGGATTTCACAAAAGCATATCGACGAACGCGAACTCATCAACCTGATTCAGTTGCTAATTGAATTGAGAGGCTGGGAACAACTTACCGCGGAAGAGCAACCCGTTGCCGACGAGAGCCGTGCATGGTTGACGCTTAGTCTCAACGACAACTCGACGCGAGTGTGGGAGCGAGTCAACGAGATGGCTTCGAACAATCGCCTGATCCGGGTCAAGAGTTTCCTCGAAAGATTGTCGCGGCAAGATGATTTGATTCTCTATTCGCCGCGACAACTACCCGAACTCGAAGGCGATTCGCTCACGCTAACGTGGGATCAGATCGAAGCCGATAGCATCATTAGTCACGGAGATCGGATCGTCTGGCGCGAGCGAACCGGTTGGGAAGTTTACGATCGGTTCGAAGAGATAACCGAAATCCTCCATCACAGATATGGACCACGGCTGGTCGACATCGTTCCTACAGAAAGAAGTCTCTACGCACTTTACGGCGACAGCACGCGGGCGTCGTTTCACGTTGCGAGCGCCAGACAATCGCTAAAAGACGAAGTATCTGACAAATCCTTTTCACAGTTCTACTGGCTCACACTCGAAGAGGCGATCAGACAGGACGATCAAGAAACCGTTAGGAAATATCTCGCGCGCGGCGGCGATCCGAATCTGCGGAGTTTGGCGCGAGGCAGCAGCGATACTCCTCTGCACATAGCCGCACGCCATCGCCAGGTAGAAATCGCGCGAATGCTCATCGCGTCCGGCGCGGACGTCAATGCGACGGCGGCGTTTGAGAAACCACCGCTCGTTGACGCTTTGGACACGAGGTTCATGTCCGCTGCACGACCACAGGGCGGCGGATTCAGGGTCGATCCTGAGCACCTGCGCGTCGAGCAAACGACCGCCCTGGTGAAGATGCTTGTACACGCAGGCGCAAACGTTAGTGGTCTCGATCAGCCGTTCAATGAATTGAGAGGTCTGGTCCGCGAGATGTACGAACCGCCACTTTCAGTCGCGGCCAAATACGGTTACGCCGAAGCGCTTCGATTTTTGCTCGAGCAAAATGCAGAGATCGAAGTTGAGGATTACTTCGGCGACACGCCGTTGATTACAGCACTACGGTGCGGGCAACCGGAATCAGCGCTGATCCTGATCGCTGCCGGCGCCGACGTCCGGCGTATGCCTAACTCGCCGAATCAAGTGAACGAAACGCAACTCATGATGGTTGTGCGGTCAGAGCGGTTCGATCTGGAAGAGAAACTGGAACTCATTCGCAAGATGGCTGAGCGCGGTGTGGATGTGAACAAGAATGATGCAACCGGCGACACACCATTAATCAAAGCGGTTCGGTTAGGGACAGAATACAACTACGCGATGATTGGATTTGGTGAAGAGCCAAACGTTGAGTGGCGAGTAACAAAGTGGTCTGCACACAAAAAGTTGTCGCCGCAGGATGTTGCCGCACTCGTCACCGCATTGCTCGCCGCCGGCGCCGACCCCGCGACGCGCGATCGCGACGGCAAAACAGCGCGCGAGATCGCTTCCGAAGCCGGATTACCTTTCAACCTCTAAACAGAACAAACACGGTTGCCAGCAACACGACGAACAGTGGAAGTACAGCGCTGAGCAGTCCTTCCTCGTGCTTCTGCTCTAACTGATCCATCAGGTCTCTGCCGTACGCCTGCATTTCATCCCAGCGCTGCGTCACGGGATCGTGGAACCTGTTCTTGAATGGGTTATGGAGTACATCGTTTTTCAAACCCTGTTTCATTTCTCTGCTCCTTACGATAGCTGAGGGAGGCTCAGCCGTAGTCGGACCCAGCGAGCGCAAGAGACATGCCGATAAGAAATTTGCTGGAATTTGCAGGATTTTGCGCTTAGTTCTCCGCAATTGCGTTGGACGTTACACCAAGTGGGGTTATAAGAGATCCACGAACGACAAGAGGGCAGGAGAAACAATGAGAAGTGCACTCGATGCTAGAGATTCGATTGAAGCGCAACGCGGCCGGGCGCAGATAGCCCTGACTATTCTGCGGGTTGGACTCGGAAGTCTTTTTGTTTGGGTGTTCTTCGAGAACCTGGGAAAGGGTCTTTATAGCCCATCAGGTTATTCAGGGTTGATCAATTACTACATCGAAAAAGGTCACGCGCCGCAGTTGCTGAAAAGCATTGAGGCGTTCATGGCCAGTCACGCGAGCGTTGCTGGTCCATTGCAGGGCTTCACCGAGATCACGTTCGGAGTGTTTTTATTGATCGGATTGCTGACAAGGCCCGTCGCACTCGGGGCTTTCCTGTTTTTAAGCACGCTCTGGCTTGCTGAGTGGGGCACTTCATGGATCTGGGAATTGCTAATGCCGATGATCGTCGCGTTGGTGTTGATGATCGGAGCGGCCGGGCGCAAATGGGGAATCGACGGATTAATAGCGCGTCGTTATCCCCGATCTTTCCTTTGGTAGATAGCGAGACGCGCGAGTGTGATGAGGATGCGAGTCGCTGCCAACACGGAGCCGCGCACCGATCCCGCGATTTTCGAATGACCTCCCGCGCGTCGTCGGTAGTTCACAGGCACTTCCAACGTGCGCACACCTGCCTGAGCCGCGCGCATCTGCATCTCGAGTGGCCAGCCATAAGTTTCTTCGCGCAGTTTCAGACTTTCTAACGTGTCGCGCCGAATAGCGCGGAAAGGTCCCATGTCGGTAGAGCTGACGCCATACAAGAGGCGGAGAACAAACCCGACCATGTAGCCGGCGAGCACCTGATGAAAGTTCATGCTGCCGCGTTCGCGAGTGCCTCGCGTGCGCGAGCCGATCACAAAATCGGCGGTTCCGTTGCTTATCGGTGTTACGAGTCGATCCATCATTTCGGGACAATCACTACCGTCGCCGTCGAGAAATACAACGATCTCACATCGAGGTGAAATCGAATGTAGTCCTGCGCGAAACGCGCGTCCATAGCCGGGAATTTTCTCCGTCACTACGCGAGCGCCGGCCGTGCGTGCGACTTCTGCTGTTCGATCTGTGCTGCCGTTATCAACCACTACGATCTCATCGGCGACGTTGGCAGGAACCGCGTGGATCACGTTCGCAATTGCCTCTTCTTCGTTGAGGGCAATGATTATCACCGAGACAAATGCCTTTTGCTTACTCATTTTTGCGACGCCACCGGTTCACTATCAGCACAATCAATGCGGGTACAAAGATAAGCGCCTTTAACATCAAGACGCGGTCGGAACTGTCGCCCAGCCACGTCAGATAGAGCAGGAAGCTCGCGAGGGTGAGATAGAAAACCGGAAGTGACGGAATGAAACACAAGAAAGGTATCAGCCAGGCGAAGTACCAGGAGAAGTGCGGCGAAAGCAGAACGATGAACACAGAAGCGATGACCAGACTGTTGCGTAGATAGGCAATTTCGCTGTTTTGTTTTTGTATCAGCCGCAACGAAAGAACGCCGAGAACGGCAACCACAAAAATGAGATACACGAGGGTTGGCACATTCGCGGTTAAGAACTGCCGTACGAGTGCCAGAAGAAAAAACTGTTCTCCACTGACCATACCTCGTTCACTCGCATAACCACCGAGGAAACCAAACACTCCCCATGGACCAACGCTGAGGTACGGCAAGTACGCGATCACCACGGTAACGAAAAATGCGAGCGGCATCTTCCAACTCCTGCGCTGATAAAATGCCGGAAACAACACAGCCGGAAAGAGTTTTACGCACGTGGCGCACGCGAGTAACACACCCGTTAACGTTCCAACTTGTTTGCGACGGGTCAACAGTGCCAGAGCGATAAAAGCAATAGCCAACGCGTCCAGATGTCCGCTGCCGGCAAATTCCCAAACCGCCAAGGGATGCCACGCGTAAAGCAAAACTCTCTGGCGTGCGAGTCCAAACGAGATCAGCAACTGAACGATCGCCCAGATCGCGATCGCTTCAAATCCGACCATAGCGGCTTTCATCCACGTCACTGATTCGCTGAAGCGAGTGATCAAAAGAAAAGCGCCTTCCGCGACTGGCGGATACATGGTGCGTGCGTAGTCGCGCCGGTTGATGTTCGGATAAATCTCTTCGTCGCGGAGCTCGGCGAGTGATTCGTCGGCCGGAATGTAGCGATAGGGATTGATACCAGCGGCCTGCACGCGGCCGTCCCAGATGTAACGATAAATGTCGTCGGATAAATAAGGCGGGAAAAAAATTATGCTCAACCGGAAGAGTGCAGCGAAGACTAACCCGAGTACTAACAACGAACGAGAGTCGCGGCTGCGTAAACTGAGCCACGCTACAGCAACGTAGATAACACACTGAACGACGACGAGCTTAAGAAACCAACTGATATCTGCAACGCCTTTTGAGTGAACGGCGATGCGATACAGCACCAGCATCGCAACACCAGGCACAGCCACAGACAAACACGAACAATCACGGACCAGAAAGCATTTAATCCTGTCCGTGTTCATCTGTGTTCGTCCGTGGCTTGTAATTAGGACAGATGCGTTCCGGTCCTTCTTTTTCAATAATCGCTTCGAGGAAAGCACGCGTGTGAGGCGCGGGATAGGCGTCGTGCAAGCCCGAACTGGAGAATAGTTCTTCACCAAGTCGATCGAGTGTTTTCGCATCGTCGACGTCGTACCAGGGCGGCAGCAATTCAACCGGCAGATCAATTTCTGCCGCGCGTTGTGTGGTGCGAGCGAGCACGTCTGAAGTGCTCCAGGCGATCTCGTTGAAAAGATTGCGGTGAGCATGCTTCAAACCGATCAGGTAGTAGCCCCCGTCTTCCGCGGCTCCGAGCACAACCCGATCGCCACCGCGCGCAAGTGATTCGACAGCTTGAATCAGGATCGATCCCGGTAAGGTTGGACTATCTGAATTGATAAGACAGACGGCGCTGTAACCTTGTTGCAAAAGATCCTCGGTGGCATTGCAAAGCCGCTCGCCCAAGTGTGCACCGCGCTGAGCCAGTAACTTGAATCCTTCAGGTAAGACACCATTAAACGCAGTCTCCGAACCGGTTGGCGTGTAAACCACAAAACCCGACGTTGACTCTGTCTTACTCACGCTCTCGAGGTTCTCCGCCATGTCGCGGAGAAAACACACGTTGAGTGCCGCCGCTTCTGACGCAGTCAACGGCGGGACGAGGCGCGTTTTCACCTCACCCGCAAGAGGCGCCTTCGCCATCAGTCCGAGCGCACAAAACCGTGTAGATTTCATTCGACTTTCTCATGATATAACATGCGCATCATGACTAACGATGAAGCTGGCGATGAGGCTGGATTGAAAGCCCGCGAGATCGTCACTCGCGTGGTCGCGCCGTCCGCCGCACAAAACGATACGGCGGGTCGATTTTCTACCGAAGCCGTTCAGTCATTAGGTGAGTCTGGACTGCTTGGACTGTTGCTGCCCGTCGATGTTGGCGGTGCAGGATTAGGTCCGCGCGCTTTTGCGGAGGTGACGGCGGCGCTCGCTGAAGCAGATGCTTCTGTCGCCATGGTCTACGTGATGCACATCTGCGGCACCGCGTCCATCGCAGCAGCACACCCAAACACAGCACTCACTCCGATACTGAAGGAGATCGGCGCAGGCCGTCACTTGTCCACTCTAGCTTTCAGTGAAGCTGGTTCACGTAGCCACTTCTGGGCACCTATCTCACGTGCTGAGCGAAATGGTGACGGCGTCCACCTCAGCGCAAAGAAGTCGTGGGTGACGAGCGCAGGTCATGCGCAGAGCTACGTCGTTTCTGCGCTGGCACCGGAAGGAGCTGGTCCAACCGATTCGACGCTCTATCTCGTTTTGGCGGAAACAGGCGGGCTTTCAGTTGCCGGCCCGTGGAACGGGATGGGACTTCGCGCCAACGCCTCTGCCCCGATCGAACTGAACGACTGCGAAGTGCCCGCAGATTTTCAGCTCACTGAAGACAGTAACGGATTTCCAGTGATGCTGAACGTGGTGCTTCCGCTGTTTAATTTGGGTTCGTCAGCAGTCGCGTTGGGATTGTGCCGAGCGGCCGTCGCTGGAACTGTGTCGCATCTCAAGACCGCGAAGTTCGAACATCTCGGTCAAAGCCTCGGCGAGAGTTTGCCTACCCTTCGTGCGCAACTCGCGAACATGCAGATCGAGACTGATGGCCTGGCCGCGCGCATCGCCGATTTTGTAGATCACCTTGAACAACCGCGTGAGACCACGATGCTGCGCGTGCTGGAGACCAAAGCTGCGGCAGGCGAGGCTGCGATTAGCGTTACCTCAACTGCAATGCGCGTTTGTGGCGGCGCGGCGTTTTCGAAGCATTTGAGTATTGAACGGTTGTTCCGCGATGCGCACGCGGGTGCAGTCATGGCGCCAACCGGCGATGTGCTGCGCGAGTTTATCGGTAAGTCGTTGTTGGGAATTCCGCTCTTCTGAAAATAGGGTTCGCTTATGAGTGAAACGATCTGGTTGGGAGCCGTTGCGTACGATCCGAAAGTCGTTACGATTTGGGAGGGGATGCGACGTTATTTTCACGAGGAAGCGCATCTTCCCGTGGAGGTTGTGTTATTTCAGAGTTACGAGGCGCAGGTCCTTGCGCTGTTGGCCCAACCGGGTGAATCCGTTCCGCGTATCGACATCGCGTGGAACACTAACCTTGCCTACTTGCAGGCGGATGAATGGACCGGCCACGCCTGTCGTGCGATCGCCATGCGCGATACTGACCTCGATTGGATGACCAAAATAGTCGCGGTCAACGGAGGACCGGTTTCCACCATCGCGGATTTGAAAAATCGAACACTCGCGCTTGGCAGTCGGGATAGCGGACACGCGGCGATTCTTCCGGTTTACTTTTTGGACCAGCAGGGGATGCGCGAGGGAACGGACTACCAGACGCTGCGTTTCGACAGCGACCTTGGCAAACACGGCGATACCGGCGCGAGCGAAGTAGAAGTTGTGCGTGCGGTCCTCGACGGGCGAGCCGACGCTGGAGCAATCGGTAGTCCTTTTTGGAACACTGTGCGCGAACAGCACCTCGTGCCCGAAGGCGCGCTGAGTGAAGTATGGTCCTCAACGGGCTACAACCATTGCATGTTCACCGCGAGACCTGACTTAGACCTGAACCGTGAGCGCCGGTTTGTCGAAGCGCTCACAGCGATGAGCTACGACAACCCGAATCACCGTCCAATTCTCGACGCGGAAGGTTTGCGGCGTTGGCTCCCACCGCACCTCGATGGTTACGGTGCGTTGCGTGAGGCCGCGTCTCAACAGGGATTCTTTAAAAGCCACAAAGAGGCACAAGCTAAGCGCAGTTGAAGATTTTAGCCAGCTTATTCGAGTGTTCGTGTTCGCGGGTGAAGGCACGGCGAACGGCGGCAAAGGATTCCGAGAGGGGAAAGATTTCGCGCGTCACTAACAGATCGTCATCTTCGGCCCCTACGGGATGCCAGTACACACCCTCAGCGGTTATCGTGACTTCCGGCACCAGATCGGTTCGCGTAACAGCAACCCCTTCGCTTGCCGCACCACGCAAAGCAATCCGGCGTATTACTCGATCCTCTTCCGCAATCTTCTCCTCGTCGAGAAAGCGACGAAACTCGTCAGCCTCGTGATCGGTCGAGACAGTCGCAGCCAGTCGCACTCGAAATCCCTGCGCCAACGCGTACTGAATACCTGTTCGCGTTCGCGCCCATGTCCCGGATCCCCGATGAAGGTCGTGTAAGTGTGGCGTCGCACTGTCCAAACTGATTTGCAGTACAACTCGATCGCGCGGCAACGCTAGCAAAGCTTCCGCGCGCCGTCCGGTAAATAACATTCCGTTGGTCAACACCATGGTTGGAGCGGCGGCAGCACAAGCAATCAGGATCTCGCCGATATCTTCCAGCAGAAACGGCTCGCCTCCGGTCACGAAGATCTCTTTCACGGCAAGATCTGCTGCTTCACGCGTTATGCGCTGTATGCGTTTGAGTCCTAGTTCTCGCCGAGGCGCTGATGGTGAGGAGCGCACACAACAGTAGTCGCAACGCAAATTACAATCGAAGTTTGTGTAGAGCCAAAGCCGCGAGCCCAGCGGTCGATCATCTTGAACACCCGCAACAGTCCCACATCGGAAAACCCACCGCGAACGACCCTTTTCACTCGTCGCCTCCAGTAGTGCATTTCCGGTGAACCGGCACCATGTTTCCAACTCCGGTCCAATGCTTTCTTCGTCACCGGTCACCGCAACCAAATCGCCCGGCCGGCAGCGGCGCAGCACGGTAATCAACTCCGGCAAAAGACCGGTTGCGAAAGTCTTTCCGCCAATGTCCAGATCAATGTCCGCCCTCATCGGATTGGGTGTCCGATCACTGCGCGTCGATCCAGTTTGCTGAGCCTGTTACTTTAACCGCGACGTCAGTGATAAAAACGCGCACCGGGTTTCCGTCAGCGGTGCCGTTGTGATCCGTCGAGATAAGCAGTGGACCCGCTTTCTTGTAGCCTTCCCACGTTACCGTGACGAGGCTCGGCTTCTTGGGACCACCGCGATGGTAAACCATCTGCTCGACACGGTTGTCCTTACCGACGTGCAGGTCCCACGTATCGCCGGGCGTGTAACCACCATCCGAAGGATACTTCACCACGACGAGTTCGGCAGAGCCGTTTCCTAACGGCAACGGTTTCGTACCTTGATCGGTCACGGTAGCACTCTTATCCCAGTAAGCATGAAACGGAAACAGAAGCCAATAATTATCGTTGACGAAATTCGGATCGATCTCGTCTTTCACTTTTGCAGGCTGGCTGTTCAGTTGAGAGCGAACGTAGGTAGCCTTTACGGGTTTGCCGTCTTTATCTTTTCCCTCGTATGAGACCTGGTTCTTCCTGGGCTCCCAAACCCACGCACGCGATACATTCACTCCGGGAAACTGTGCGTTCCACGTATACCGGATCGCTTCGATTTGATCGAACGAATCAAGTCCGTAAGTCTTAGCGATCTGTTCCGCGCTAATCGGAGCGGTTTTGTTGGCCTCCGGTTCAGGAGCGCGCGTCTGCTGCGGCTGTTGCTGCTGTCGCGCGCAAGAGGTTGCCGCTGCGACTAACACACCAAAAATTACGAAACGAATTGTCTGTGAGCGGTTCAACTTTTTCATGGATTCAGTTTAGCTCAAGAATCCAGCCACTTGTGCGTCGAGCCGAAGACAGTCACAAAAAGACACAAAAAGGCGCAAAAAGCACAAAAAACGCAGGGCTGATCGTGGACGTGAGTGATTATTCCGATGTGCGGTTGTGAGGTCTGTGTCCGTTTCGGAGTTTGTCTGGCGCCAACAGCAAAATGCTGCGATACATGAGTCTCAACACGTTTGAATCTTCCAGCTCTTTGAGCGCCTGCGACGTCTTTTGCCGCGACGCACCGATTAGATTTGCAAGGTCTTGTTGAGTGATGTCGATTTTTACCGGCCGATCTAATTCGGGGCCGTATTCCTGGACCATCAGATCTATCAAAGCCTCTCTGACCCGGCACGAGACATCGTTGCAGATAACATTAACCAAATGCGCCTCGGCTTTTTTTAGTCTCAGGCCGACAGATTTGAGCAACTGAAACGATAGTTCCGGGAACATGCCCAACAGAGTTTCGAAGTCCTTCCGGCAAATCTCACATACCACGGAAGTCTCGAGTACTTGAGCTGAAGTGGTGCGGGGTATGCCGAGTATCGTACTGGTGTCGCCGAAGACCTCACCTGGTCCAACTATCTCATGCAACACTTCGTGACCGTCTTCACTTAAAGCCGTGATCTTCATCCGGCCCCGTTTCAAAAGGAAGATACTTTCGGCGAGATCGCCAGGCACGAAGATCCACTCACCGCGCCGGCGTTTCGTTGTACGCACCATCGAATTGAAACGGAGGAGTGCTTGTTGACTCATGCCGTTCAGTAGTTCGAGCCGGCCTGTAAATAGATACCTGGGAGGACTATAGGGCGCTTGCGTTGGTCGGGACATACTTCTTTTAGACCATTCTTATTAATTCATTCGGAAACGATACCGTCGTAGAGATGAGTACTCGTTAATTGCACAGTGCAACTAACAAGAAGATCCTGACAGCATAATGCGGAAACACTAACGAGGTTTGGGGAGTATAGACTGGTGCGGAAAAATTCCTATCAATATTTTGCGGTCGATTTGTAATTGTCACCTGGTTGACATTCTTTCTTTCGACTGCGCTTTATGCTCCCGCCGCACCCGCTGTTACACGTTGGTAATTCTATTCCGGCGTCACGTGGGGACTCGGAACTTTCGCCCAAAAACTGACTCATTACTAACCGTTCGAGGTCCTCGGACCTGATCATGATTCCACGTTTGGTGGGGCGTTGCCCTGCGCTCCACCGCTCCGCGAAAGCTCTTCGGGATTTGCTCACCAATAAAAGGAGAAACAATGTCAGACAGAAACTTCTTTTTGTCTTCGAAAGCCTCGAAAGCGCGATTGCGTGAAGCGGAGAACGCACGCAAAAATCGTCAGGAAATCATCAAAGCAAACTCTCAGGGCCAAGTCAGTCGTCGCGACTTGATCAAGATGGGATTATTCACTTCGGCTGGTCTGCTGATTCCAATTAGCGGTCTCAGTCCATTTGCTCGCAGCGCATACGCAAACTCCAACATCCCGACCGGACTTCCCCCGAGTCCGCTGTTCGGCGCGCAAGCTTTTAGTCAACCCATGCCACGCTTCGATCTGTTTCCGCGAATTCCGGTTTCATCGTTGACTCCCGCGCCAACGGCTCAAGCAAACACCACACAACAACCAGTTCACGCTGCACTTGGCGGAGGCACTGGTCCAATCGAAGGTCGACCCCCAGGACCGATTTGGGCGCACCAGCAGTTCGGCCTGCTTCCACCCGCGATCGCCGTAGAAGGCTCGGTGGAAGGGGCGAAAATCAATAACACCTACAACCCAGGCGTTGCATCACTTCAGAATTCCGGCATCAATGCAGCGACTGCCGTGCACCCGAGATTTCACCCCAACATGCCGGATCAGGCCGTCGAAAAGTTCTGGACTTACAATGGAACTCTTCCTCCCAAGCTCATGCAGGTGCGCTATGGCGAGCCGGTCCTTTTCCGCCTGCACAACAATCTCTCCGTTTTCCAAAACCAGAACGGAGGCTTCGGCATTCACACGATTTCTACGCACGAACATAACGGACACCACGGGGCAGAGAACGACGGCTTTACCGGCGCCTACTTCTTCCCCAATCAGTTCTACGACTACCACTATCCAATCGTGCTGGCCGGTCGCAATTCCATCAATACCACCGCCACGGAT
>DATNJO010000521.1:0-5630 GCA_035603895.1 Pyrinomonadaceae bacterium | reverse complement strand
CGTTGATCTTCGTTGCTGCTGATTCCGAGATCTCGAATCGTTCGGCACTGACTGAATGTTGGTCCACGTCGTCAACACGCACGGGTTCGAACGTTCCGTACCCGACGTGCAGTGTGACTTCAGCGAGTGATGCGCGTAATTCAATTTCTGCGAGAACGCTTGGCGTGAAATGTAACCCCGCAGTCGGCGCAGCAATCGCACCGCGGTGTTTCGAGTAAACCGTTTGGTAGCGCTCGCGATCGTCAGTTGAACTGCTATCCGATCGTTTTATGTACGGCGGCAAGGGCGTCGATCCCAACTCCCCTAAAAGCCTTTCAAAAGAATCCTCACAATGGAAACGAACCCTTCTAAGCTCGGAGCCCGGTTCGTCAGCGAGTTCTGCGATTAGTTTGTCCTCACCGAACTCGACTCTCGGTCCTTGTTTGAGTCTCCCGCCAGGCTTAACTAATGCCTCCCAAACCTTTGGCTCCAGTTCACGAACGAGAAAAATCTCAACCTGTCCGCCCGTTTCTTCTCTTTTTCCTTTGAGCCGAGCAGGAATTACGCGCGAGTTGTTTACGACAACAACATCATCCGAACGCAGGTATTCAGCAAAGTTCTTGAACTGTGAGTCGGACCACGTCCGCGCAACACGATCGAGCACCAACATACGAGACGCGTCGCGCTCTGCGAGAGGTTGCTGGGCGATTAACTCGGCAGGCAGATCGTAATCAAATTCGGAAAGGAGCATCGATTTACGCGGGGTGTTCGTGGTGAAAGACTGCCGTGAGTTGCGCGCCAAACAGCAGGATCAAACTCGAAACATAACTCCACGTCAGCACCGCCACGACCGCACCAACCGATCCATAAATTTCATCGTAGTGGAAATATCCCAAACTCCACGCAAAGACGTACTTCGCCAACTCCCACAACAAACCGGCGAGAAACGCGCCCGGCAAAGTATCGCGTAACGACACTTCCGAACGCGGCATAAACTTATAGACGACTACAAACAGCGCCACCGTGATCAAATAACTGCCGGCGAAGAACAGCACCTGCCAGAATCCACTGCCAACGGAACTCAACAATTGATACCGTGCGATCTGTCGCGGCGAAAGCCTCGCCGTCATTTCGCGCAGCGCAACCAGCGCCGACGTCAGGATCACTGACAAAGCAAGCAACACCCCAACGAGACCAACCATGCCGATCGTCAACGCGCGTCCATGCCAGAACGTACGCGATGTCGCGCCCCAGATACGGTTCAGCGCCCGCTCGATCACGGCAAACACCCACGACCCGGCCCACAACACGATGATCACGCACGTCACGACGGCGCCAAAACCCAGGTTGGAAAACGCCGCGATCGTGTCGCGCAGAAATTGGCTCGAACCCGGATACACGTCGACCGCATGGGCCAACATTTCCGTTCCGGCCGCCAGTTTGTTACTCAACGCCAGTAGCAACAACAACGCCGGAAACAGCGCCATCAATCCGAAGTAACTCATCGCCGCCGAGGACGTGAAGAGATCGTTTTCGTGAAACTGGTGCAGCGTGTGCGACAGCATCGATCCCCACGGCGAGCGATTTTTAACGCCGAACGAATGACGTGAGAGTGAATTAACGAAACGCTTCATCGTAATCAGCCACAGACTTTCACGGACCGACACAGACTTCCTTTATTAAACTGTCTGTGTACATCCGTGTCCATCTGTGGCTCACAAAGGTTTCAGCGGGGATCAAACAGGGTGGGGCGACCATATCCGTGTGCTTTGATGCCAAAATGTTCGTACGCGAGGGGGGTCGCGAGGCGCCCTCGAGGCGTCCGATCTAAAAACCCGATTTGAATCAAGTAAGGTTCAATTATCTCTTCGATAGAGTCTTTTTCTTCGTGAATCGACGCGGAGATGGTTCCCAAGCCGACCGGACCGCCGTTGAACTTCTCAATAATCGTCAACAGCAGCTTCCGGTCCATCTCATCGAGCCCGTACGTGTCCACTTCCATTCGATTCAACGCATGATTCGCCACAGCCTGCGTGATGCGGCCGTCGTAGTCGACTTCCGCGTAATCGCGCACGCGTCGCAGCAATCTATTGACGATGCGCGGCGTGCCACGCGCACGGCGCGCGATCTCGCGTGCACCGTCGTTGTCGATCTCGACGCCGAGTATCTCAGCGGACCGTTTGCAGATCACTTCGAGATCTTCGTGCGGGTAGAAGTCGAGATGGAAAACGATACCGAAACGTCCACGCAGCGGTGCAGTAATTAACCCCGCACGCGTCGTGGCGCCGACCAACGTAAATTTCGGAAGCTCAAGCTTAATCGAACGCGCTGACGGGCCTTGTCCGATCAAAAGATCCAACTGGTAGTCTTCCATCGCCGGGTAGAGCTTTTCTTCCAGCGCCGGCAACAGGCGATGAATCTCGTCGATAAAGAGCACGTCGCCTTCCTGCAAGTTGGTCAGCAACGCGGCGATGTCTCCGGCCTTTTCGATCGCTGGTCCGGCAGTAGATTTGAGCTCGGCGCCCATTTCGTTGGCGATGATATTGGCGAGCGTGGTCTTTCCGAGTCCCGGCGGGCCAGTCAGCAAGACGTGGTCGAGCGCTTCGCGGCGCGCGCGCGCCGCTTTCATATACACGCGCAGGTTTTCTTTCACCTGGCGCTGGCCGACGTAATCCTCAATGCGATTCGGACGCAGCGTCAGATCGAGTTGGCGATCTTCGTCTGTTGCCGAACCGTCTTTTAGTCTCGCCGTTATTGGATCAGCCATCGGTATTATTTCTAAGCTTAAATACGTGCCAGCTTGCGTAGTCCACGCCGAAGCACTGACTCAACGGTGCTTTCGCCATCTTCTCGAAGTACGCTATCGATGGCTTTCTCAGCGGCGGATTTTTGGTAACCCAAATTCACCAACCCGGATAGTGCTTGCGAGCGTACGTCGTCTTCTGAAGACGGAATCGAAGAATCTAATCCGGTGCCAGGTTCCGCTGCGACCTGCGACGCGGCCAGTGCCGTCATCTTCTCACGCAGATCGACGATCAGGCGCTCGGCAGTTTTTCTTCCAACCCCGGGAATCAGCGTTAACCGCGCGAGGTTGTTGTTTTTGATGGACGCGACCAGTTCGTCAGCGCTCATACCGGAAAGCAGCGCGATGCCGAGCTTCGGGCCAATCCCGCTGACGGAAATGAAATTCACAAACAGCTCGCGCTCGCGGTCGGTCTTGAATCCGTAAAGCTGTAACGCATCTTCCTTAACGTGCGTGTAGATGCGAAGTTTGACGTTAGAACCCTCGTTTTCAAGTTCGTAAAACGTCGACAAAGGGATATTCACTTCATATCCCACACCCGACACGTCGACGATTACAGAGTTGGGTTCTTTCGTGAGCAGTGTACCGCTGAGATGTGCAATCATTTGCGCCGGAGTATTATACTGGCCGCGACAGGTTCCCGCGAATGAAGTCTGAAAAAATATCTGAAGTGACAACCAGCCGGCTGAGCGTTTACCTTCGCTGCCTTAATGCGCTTCACGCGGCCGGGATCAAGACTATCTCATCGCAGGCGCTGGCGGAGCAGTTTCACCTGAACTCCGCGCAGATTCGCAAGGATCTCGGTTATTTTGGCGAGTTTGGCGTGCGCGGAGTCGGCTACTACGTCGCAGACCTGCGCGATCACATCACGAAGATTCTCGGTTTAGATCGTCCGCATCGCGTCGGCATCGCCGGCGCCGGACGGCTCGGAACGGCGCTCGCGAATTACAATGGCTTCGGAAAATCGAATTTTACCGTCGTCGCGCTCTTTGATAACGACCGGCAAAAGATCGGAAAGCGCATCGGCGACGAACGCAGCCTCGTTCACGACGTCGAGCAACTCTCCAAAATCATTCGCGATGAAGCGATCGACGTGATGGTAATCGCCGTTCCGGCCAAGGCGGCGCAACGAGTTCTCAATCAGATCATGTCGGCAGGAATCAAAGCGGTGCTCAACTTCGCGCCCGTTCCGTTGAACTCGCGCAAAGGCGTGAAAGTGAAGACCGTGGATTTAACGACCTCGCTGGAATCGCTCTCGTATTTTCTGGCCCAGCCGCCTGCTTCCAAAGTTACGCATAAACGTGGCCGCCACCGCGACACCGACGAAACGGTATGGATGAACAAACAGCCAGACGCGACCTGATCCAGGTCTGCCACCTGATGTACGAACGGAGTTACGTCGTGTCGTCAGACGGCAACGTGAGCGTGCGTCTGGACGACGGACGAATTCTCGCGACGCCGACGATGACGTGCAAGGGCCGCATGTCGGAAGACTTGCTGGCGATCACTGACCTGGACGGCAAGGCTTTGAATAATCGACGAGCTTCGAGCGAGCTGGCGATGCACTTGCTGATCTATCGTGAGCGTCCGGACGTCAACGCCGTCTGTCATGCGCATCCGCCGAACGGAACCGCGTTCGCTGTTGCGGGTCTCGCGATCGATCAACCGATTCTTTCGGAAGTGATCCTGACGCTTGGTTGTGTCCCGCTTGCGGCGTACGGCACGCCCTCGACGGATGAGCTAACTAAAGAGATGGAGCCGTTCGTGCAACATCACAACGCGCTGTTGATGGCAAATCACGGCGCCGTCGCGTATGGTGCTGATCTTTGGCAAGCGTGGGATCGGCTGGAAACTCTCGAACACACGGCGAAGATCGCGATCTTGTCGCGCGTGCTCGGCGGTTCGAAGAACCTGCCGGCGGACGCGATTGAGAAGTTAATCAACGTACGTGAGGCCGCGGGATATTTGGGCGAGTCTGCGCGCGGTCAGGCGTGTGGTTACTTGCGCGAACCGATAATGGAGAACGGTAGCGGGAAGATCACGCTTACACGCGAAGAGTTAGTGGAGTTATTAAGTCAGGCAGTTAATAGATAACAAGTAGAGGAGCAGCTTAATGCAGGAAGCACTCGGAATGGTTGAAACCAAAGGACTGGTGGCGATGATTGAAGCCGCGGATGCAATGGTAAAGGCGGCGAACGTCACACTGGTCGGCTATGAAAAGATCGGCGCGGGTTTTGTCACCGCGATCGTGCGCGGCGACGTGGCGGCAGTGAAAGCCGCGACCGACGCAGGCGCCGCGGCCGCGCGACGCGTTGGCGAACTGGTCAGCGTGCACGTGATTCCGCGTCCACATGGCAGTGTTGACGAGACTCTTCCAATCGGCCTCAGATAAAAGCCGGCATGATCATCGCTCGCATCCTCGGCACCGTTGTGTCTACGCAAAAGGACGAACGGTTACTGGGAAAGAAACTACTGATTGTCAGGCCGATCAATGTCGACGGCAGCGACACGACAGGTTACGTCGTGGCAGTTGATACAGTCGGCGCTGGTTTTCACGAACGCGTGCTGGTCGTTGCGGGTTCGAGTGCGCGCCTCGCACAGGGAATGAAAGACGTGCCGGTGGATGCGGCCATTGTCGGGGTTATTGATACCATCGACGTACAGAACTGATGCAACTCGCGCGAGTTATCGGGACAGTCGTGGCCACGGTGAAGAACGATTCGCTTCACGGCCGAAAGCTGTTGGTTGTGCAGACATTGGACAGGAACCTGGAATCGATCGGGAAACCGATGGTGGCTGTTGATACTGTCGGCGCGGGAGTTGGCGAACTGGTGTTCTGGTGTCGTGG
>DATNJO010000520.1:0-12399 GCA_035603895.1 Pyrinomonadaceae bacterium | reverse complement strand
GGAACCGCGCTGAGTATCTTGCCCGATCCGTTCTGCTGATTCGTGTTTTTAACCCGCACCTTTTTCTGAGGCATCTCAAAAAAACAATTTGACTTTTTATGAATGGGAATAAGGTGCGGTCACTCTCCTCAATTGGCTGATTCTCACGGCCTGCTTACTTGCATACTCACCACCTTCAGCCCTTCCCTTATTCGATGCAGGAATTCCTTGCTTCAATGGAGGACATCATCATGGCAACTAACAAGAAGCGCACCAATTTTCTGATCCTCAACTGGCACCGTTTTGGACGCGGCAGATTTTATGAACGGAGTCTTTGATGCTAAAACTCCGCATCTTCTTCGGAGAATTGCATTCCACACTCGTCAATCTGTGTGATTGTGAGCACGCGGACTTGTTTCTCTTGGATTGCAATCAGGAATTGTGGCGCCTTGATGGTCCAATTTTACGAAAGATGAAGGTTGGTAAACGAAACCTGTGCTGCCCGATCGCTTGCTGGTGGCGAACGACGGTAGGCGAGTTGCCCTGATTGATCGTTATTATGGCAATGCCAAAGACCCCAACATGCCGGCCGTGATCATGTTTAATGAAACAGGAACCGAGATCGCGCGTTACCGATTTGCCGACGTCGCCAATCTGCGCAGAGCACTCACGACAACTTCATCAGCCCATTGGTACAGCACGGTTGCCTTCACGTCCGATGGACCTACCTGATCATCGGCACTGTTATTGCTAAGCGCGATCCTGCGACGTACGTGCGCGTCAACTTACCTGAGTGTTTAAGACGGCTCCTTACGAGCAACTGGGGTTAGTACTGTGAATGGCAATCTAATCTCCAGGACAAACATGGCGGCGGTTCTTCGATAACCTTGACCTTTGCATAATGCATGAGTTAGCGGAAACACAGCCGTTCGTTCGCGTATTGATCTCAGACCCACTGTAAGTGCCTCATAATAAGGACCACCCTTGAGTAGAGATTCCGGCTTTTGGGTTAGTAGAAATTCTCTGGGCGTCAGATCGCCGAGAGCGTCGGCCCGTGGCCTAGCTCGAACATTCCCCCCGGTGCATCGTCGCATCAACATCGTGCAGCGACGGCCTTTTATTTATGTTTGACCAAATTAGTGAGCAACCTCACCTGAAAGTGATTGACAGCACCAACTGCGTAGTTTTACCATGCCTACCTCCTTTCTGAAAATGATTTTCAAAATCAGTTTCAGAACGTGCTAAAGCCGGCGTTAGCCGCTTTAGTGTGTAACGCTGACGTCACTTATTACAGGAACGGTAGGCAATGTTACGGTCACTTTCCCTTGAGCGCCGGCTCAAATATTTTCTCTTTCTGTTACTCGCAGCCGCCCAGGTTGCACAAGCTCAAATTTCCGCACAATCATCGATTCGCGGAAAAGTGATAGATCCAAACCGTGCTGCAGTTGTGGGAGCCAGTGTTGTCGCAGAGGCAAAAGGTCGGCCCACAAAACTGTCCGCAACGACTGATCAGAATGGAGAGTTCTCTATCGGAGTTCCCTCCGGTGAGTACACCGTTACCGTGATTGCCCATGGATTTTCTGAAGCATCGCAAACGGTCAATGTCAGTCAGAATGGTAGTCCATCACTTGAGGTGGTATTGCAAGTGTCTGGAGTAGCAAGCAGCGTAACAGTGCTCGGAACAGGCGACTATCAAACGGATGTCATTGGTACGGCCACGAAAACAGTGACACCTTTAGGCGACATTCCACAATCGATCAGTGTCGCCACGAAAGAGCAAATCAGAGATCAACAGATGCAGAGTATTGGCGACGTCATTCGCTATACGCCGGGTCTGGGTGTCCATCAAGGTGAAAATAATCGTGACCAGGTCATCATTCGCGGTCAAAGCACGAGCGCTGACTTCTTCCTCAATGGAGTCCGTGACGACGTGCAGTACTATCGAGATCTTTACAACCTTGAGCGGTTGGAAACCTTAAAGGGACCGAACGCAATGATCTTCGGTCGCGGCGGTGGCGGCGGCGTCATCAACAGGGTGACGAAGGAAGCCAACTTCTCTCCGCTACGGGAAATCTCCATCACTGGCGGCTCCTTCTACAATCGCCGTATTTCCGGAGACTTCGATCAGCCTCTCGGCGACAAGGTAGCTTTCCGCTTGAACGGCGTTTACGAAAACTCCGATAGCTTTCGCGATTTCGTCAATCTCAATCGGTCTGCCATTAACCCAACCTTCACATTTGTTCCCAGTCAGCAAACAAGGATCACAATTGGCTATGAGCATCTGAGCGACAAACGCACTGCTGACCGCGGCATTACCTCGTTTCAGGGCAGACCAGCAGATGTTCCGATTTCAACCTTCTACGGTAACCCCGATGACAGTCATGTTCGTTCCTATGTAAATCTCCTGACAGGCACACTGGACCACCAAATCGGTAAGCTGAATATTCGCAACCGCACTCTCTTTGGTGACTACGATCGCTACTATCAGAATTACGTGCCCGGTGCGACGAATGCAGCCGAAACGCTGGTAACGCTGACCGCTTACAACAACGCAACCAAGCGCAGGAATCTGTTCAATCAGACGGATCTAACCTATAGCCTGTCGACCGGGAGAATCAGGCACACGCTGTTAGGTGGAGCTGAATTTGGTCGACAGCTCACGGATAACTTCCGCAATACGGGGTTCTTCAACAACACGACCACGTCAATTCAAGTGCCGTTCGACAATCCAACCATCAGCACGCCCGTGACTTATCGTCAGATCGCGACCGATGCGAACAATCATCTCACCACCAGGTTGGCTGCGACCTACGTGCAGGACCAGATGGAGATCTCTCGTTATGTACAAGTGGTGGTCGGGCTGCGCTACGACTATTTCGATTTGCAATTTCATAACAACCGCAACAACGACAACCTCAGACGCATAGATAATCTCGTTTCGCCACGCCTGGGACTTGTGTTCAAGCCCATTAACGAGGTCTCGCTATACGGCAGTTACAGCGTCTCTTATCTACCGAGCTCCGGCGACCAGTTCTCTTCCCTGACGACAATTACGGAACAGGTCAAACCAGAGAAGTTTAGTAACTATGAGGTCGGTGGCAAATGGGATGTTCGTAAGTATCTGTCTTTGACCGCAGCTCTATATCGTCTGAATCGCACGAATACAAGATCCATTGACCCCAACAATCCGACGGCGATAATCCAGACCGGCAGCCAGCGCACTAACGGTTTCGAGATCGGCGTGAACGGAAACATCACCAGAGACTGGAGCGTCGCAGGAGGTTATTCATATCAGGATGCTTTCATCACGAGTGCTACTGCCGCTGCCGCATTTGGGAAGCAGGTAGGTCAGGTGCCACACAACACGTTCTCGCTTTGGAATAAATATCAGCTCCTTCCGAGGTTGGGACTTGGGTTGGGTATCATTTCGCGCTCGGATATGTTTGTAGCCGTGGACAACACGGTCCTCGTGCCCGGATACACGAGGGCGGACGCTGGGGTGTTCTACTCTTTCAACGAGAAGTGGAGGTTACAGGGTAATATTGAGAACCTCTTCAACCGCAGATACTTTATCAACGCCGATAGCAATACCAACATCTCGCCAGGTTCCTCGCGCGCTCTGCGTGTTGGACTGATAGCGAGGTTTTAGGTCTTTACGTAGCGGCTGTTTGCCGGCGCCTCGTTTCTCATAAACCTTCACAGCGAGGAGGGCGCCGGGCGAAGGATACATCCTCGACTCCCAACACTAATTTGCGATGATCTATTAATCGTCCATTAATATAGGTCTGCGTATACTCGGTATCGATCCCTCAGAACCAGACAACACCAATGAGCCTGGTGCCGCTCTGGATGTGTTTACACTTGATTCAATATCTCGGGCGGTTTGATGTCGACTGGAAACCCCGTGCTGCACGCACTAATAAGCACAACCGGCTTCTTAGTTGTTGTGTACCCGCATTTCGAAAGATAGGAACATCGCCATGACCATCTTGTTTAGGGTTTTCGGAGTAGTACTTGCAGTCGGACTTACTCTCTCTTTCGCTCAGGCCCAGGAGAAAAAGATTACACGTGCCCAATTACCACCTGCGGTTGAAACGACTGTGGCACGAGAGAGCCAAGGCGCGACGATTAAGGGATTCACTACTGAAGTCGAACACGGTAAAACATTCTACGAGGCATCACTTATCGTCAATGGTCACAGCAGAGACATCTTGCTCGACAAGGACGGAAACGTTGTGGAAGTGGAAGAAGAAGTGTCCCTGGATTCTCTGCCCGCAACGGTGCAGGACGCGCTCAGGAAAGCTGCAGGCTCGGGAACAATCCAACTGGTCGAATCATTGACCAAGAACGGAACCCTGGTCGCCTACGAGGCCCACGTGAAGCGTGGGAAAAAACGATCTGAGATTCAGGTTGGACCAAACGGCGAGAAGCTCAAGCGACTCGAATAGATATTCGCGGTGGCCAGGACACTTCCCAGAAAAGGACGAAGCCAATGATCAATGTGACGAGCATACTACTAATCATGTCGATGGCACTGGCGCCGTTCCAGGGCAGCACAACCTACAAGCTCGAAACTCGCTACCCGGTTCCCGGCAATGGTGGCTTTGACTATGTAACGATCGATAGCGCTGCCCGACGCCTCTACCTATCGCATGGCATGCAGGTCGATGTTGTCGACGCTGACAACGGCAAACTGATTGGGACCATTGCTGATACACCCGGCGTTCATGGGATTGCTCTGGCGCCTGAATTCAAACACGGTTTCACGAGCAACGGTCGCGAGAATAAAGTCTCGATGTTCGATCCCACCACGCTACAACTGATCAAAAAGATCGAAGTCGGCAAGGGACCAGACGGCATTTATTACGACCCCGGAACCAAACGCGTCTTTACTAACAATCATGGGTCCCATGACATTACTGCGATCGACGCCAAAACCGGGCAGATAGCCGGCACTATTAAGGTTGAAGGCGACGGAGAATCGGCAGTAATTGCCGACGGACTTGTTTACGTCAATATTGAAGATACAAACGAAGTAGTGGCCTTTAACCCGAAAACCCTGGAGGTAAAGAGTCGGTTCCCGATAGGAATCGCGAAAACCCCCACGGGTTTGGCCTACGATGCAAAAACAAAACGATTGTTCATCGGCTGCCGTAACGAGCCGAAGATGGTCGTGATGGATGCTGTTTCGGGAAGAGTGATAACGAGTTTTTCTATCGGGAAAGGCGTGGACTATGCGAGCTTTGATCCGCAGGCGAAGCTGATCTTCTTTTCCTGCAGTGAAGGAGTCCTAAACATCTTTCACGAAAAGTCCGCCGACGAATATGAAAACGCCGGCGCAGTTAAGACTCAGCCGAGTGCTCGCACCATGGCGTTCGATACTAAAACCAAAAAGATATTTCTGAGTGCGGCTGAGTACGTCGAAACGCCAGCGACAACTCCCGGCGGCAGACCTCAACGGAGTGTTAAGCCGGGTTCGTTTGTAGTGGTAGTCGTCAGCAAATAGATCGTTCCCGATAAGAAGGGATACCCAAATCTAAACGCCAGATAAATCCACCAAATAGTGGGGTTAGCAACGAAAGGGTATGAAATCTCAAAACAACTTCGTGAGCAAATCAAGAATCCTATGGTCGGCTTTTTGACGGGAAGTTTGTAGGTCAGTAGTTAGTTGTCTTTGAGTTTACCGACATTCGGGAAAGTTCTCCTAATCCGATCATTAGGCCGGAGCCGCCCGACAATTATTAATTTGTGTCGACCTTTGAGGAGTTTTAAAATGAAAGCTACGAAGTCGTTTTCGGCCACCCTTATCGGAATGATCGCGCTGATACTTGCGCTTTCCACCCTCTCTTTAGCTCAAAATAAGGAGAACAGTTTCCGCAATATCAAGATCAAGAACTTTGGCCAAATGGATGAGCGCTTTTATCGAGGCGCCAGGCCCAAAGAGCAAGACTACAAGGCTCTTGCTACGCTGGGTATAAGAACAATCATCGACCTGACGGACAATTCAAAAGAGTACGAGCAACCAGCGGTCGAGGCTGCGGGACTGCGTTATGTCAACATTCCGATGGAAGATAAGAGCTATCCAAGCATCGAACAGATAAATCTGTTTTTGAAGGTGGTCGACGATCCTGCCACCGGAAAGTTTTTCGTTCATTGCGCTGGAGGGCGTCATCGCACGGGCGTTGTGGGGGCGGTCTACCGGTTTAATCACGATCACTGGACCTACGATCAGGTCTTAAGCGAGATGAACCAATACGAATTCGGTTCAGGATTTGGTCATGGCAAGCAGAAGGATTTTGTTCAGAATTATTGGAAGGAGTTCCAGGCAGGACAGTCGAAAACCGCCAAAGGAGCAACCGCTGGCCACTAATCTAAAACTACCGGCGATTCAAGAAAGGCCGCTCCAACTAGGCGGCCTTTTGGTTTTAGTATCCCGCTTACGGCATTTCTGTCAGCCACGCTAATTCCGCTGCTCCCTCTCTAAAGACGCTGGCCAATCTTCCTCAAACAAGGAGGAGATTTATCCTCCGTTAATCTTCACTCATATACAGTTCAACTGAAACACGACATTTGTTTCGCTAAACCCGACTGAATGCCGTCCGAACCGCTTTGATCTCCACTCGTCGAACGAAGGGAGGACTGGCCAGATGTGCTCCTATTTCAGCAACAGGTATGCAGGCTTTAAGGGGCTCGCTGTCTGTGCGTTGTTGCTATTTGGGTCTGTGGCGTTGGCGCCGGGTCAGGAGGTAAAAACCAGTAAACCTCGCTACGAAGAGCTACCTAACTTTGGTCGTGTTAACGAAAGATTGTATCGCGGCGGCCAGCCCGCCAAGGGAGGGATGAACAAGTTGGCAGCCCTCGGGGTAAACACAGTCATTAATTTGCGTGATGACGACCAGCGGGCATCCACTGAGGCCGAACAGGCAAAGTTAGCGGGATTACGATACTTCAATGTCCCCTTCAAACGCCTGGGCCGCCCTACTGATTCCCAGATCAACGAGGTCCTTTCATTGATCGACGCTCCGGAAAACGGCGTCGTTTTCGTCCATTGCCATCACGGCTCGGACAGGGTCGGGACGGTCATCGCGATTTATCGGATCAGCCACGACAACTGGACCGATCAGGAGGCGAAACGGGAGGCCGAAAGTTTCGGCATGAAAATTTGGCAGCGAGGAATGAAGGACTACATTTCCGATTACTTCCGAGCCAAATCTCTTCACAAGAATCAACCGAAACAGCAGCCTCGAGTCCGAAGTGTGCTGCCTATCCTCAGAGACAAAGCGGTGCTTTCCCGCCTTATCGCGGTTGCGTTACTCTAAGCCAAATGCGTTTACTGTTGGTTGAAGACGATGTCCGTATGGCGAGATTTATCGCGCGTGGACTTCGGGAGCAGGCCTACGCAGTCGATCTGGTAAGCGACGGAGAGGCTGCTTTGTATCAAGCTGCAATCAACAACTATGACGCTGCCATTCTCGATCTTATGCTGCCCAAAAAGGATGGGCTGGAAGTCTGCCGCGAGCTTCGCGCTCAAGGTTCGCGGATCCCGGTTTTAATGCTAACGGCACGTGATGCGGTCCACGATCGAATTGCAGGACTGGATTCAGGTGCAGACGACTACCTCTCAAAGCCCTTCGCCTTTGACGAGCTGCTGGCGCGGTTGCGAGCTTTGCTGAGACGTGGTCCACAGCTCCTGCCAACTGTAATAAGCGTTGGGGATCTGGAAATCGACACGCGTGGTCAACGTGCAAGTCGTGCAGGACACCCGGTAACTCTCACCACCAAGGAATATGCACTGCTTGAGTATCTCGCGCGTAATGCCGGCCGGGTAGTAGGTCGCCAGGAGATCGCTGAGCATGTTTGGGAAGATACGTACGACCCCTTCTCCAATCTGATTGAAGTCTATATCAACCGCCTCCGTCGCAAGATTGATGAACCGTTCGCCACCGCGTTGATTCACACCAAACGTGGTGCGGGATATGAATTGCGAATAGACACGAGCGAGAGCGAAGATGCTTAACTCCATACGGGCTCGACTGACATTGTGGTACACGTGCTCACTCGCATTGGTGCTGCTGGCTTTCGCAATAGCCGCATACTTTTTTCTGGCCCACGCAATTAGCCGCCGCACTGACAATTCACTGCTGGAGATGGCACGCGCTTTCGATCACACGGTACGCGCGGAGGAGTTGGAGATTCGAGAGGGACGGGAACAACCTCCAGCCGGGGGATGGACCAGTGCTCCTCCCGAGGCTGCGGTTCACGAGGCCGCCACTGAGTACAACTTCCGTGATTACCAAATCCTGATCTATGACGAAAGGCGCAAGCTCGCTGCTGCGTCGCTTGGCTTCGTATCGGAAGGTTATGAGTCTGGCCAGCCAATTTCGGCCGCGTCTTCGATCTCAAACGGTCTCGAGAAGACTTTCAATACCGTCTCTAGCCAAGCTGACTTACCCGTGTATACGACGCTTTTCGATGGCGATCACCGATTCCGCGCGGTTGTCCAGCGACTGAATGTGGGAGACCGGTCTTACGAGCTGGTGGTCCTGCGTCCTCTCAAGGAGCAGGAGGAACTGCTGGGAAGAACGTTTAGATCATTGCTGGTCGGAGTGCCGGTTGCACTCATCCTCGCCTCATTTGGTGGCTATTTTCTTGCGCGAAAGACTCTCGTTCCAGTTGTCACAATGAGCGAAACGGCCGCGCACATCAGCGCTGAAAATCTCAGTAGCAGACTGCCTGTTGCGAATCGACATGACGAACTCGGCCAACTCGCGCTTACGTTCAACCAGTTGCTTGCCAGGTTGGACCAATCGTTCGAGCAGCAACGACGGTTTATGGCCGATGCCTCACACGAGTTACGGACAGCAGTCTCGGTAGTCCGAGGCGAATCGGAAATTGCACTCTCTCAAGACGGACGCGAGGCTGATGACTTGCGCGAGTCCCTTGCGATCGTACACGACGAAGGTCGCCGGCTCACTGGTATCGTAGAAGATTTATTCACACTCGCTCGAGCCGACGCCGCCGGGCATCATCCGCTTGAGGTCACGAACTTTTACCTCGAGGAAACGATGGCCGGCTGCGTGCGGGCGGCACGTGCCCTTGCGGCTGTCAAAGATTTGCGGCTTGCTTACACGCCTGCCAGAGAGGAGATGCCCTTTCGCGGAGACGAGGAACTGATTCGCAGGATGCTCATGAATCTCCTCGATAACGCAATTAAATACACTCCTTCCGGAGGATCGGTCTCAGTAGGTTGCGAGACGCGCAATGGCGAATACTTGCTCACAGTCCGAGACACGGGAAATGGAATCCCCAGCGAAATGCAGTCCTCCATCTTTGAGCGCTTCTATCGCGTCGACAAGTCACGTACTCGTGAAACCGAATCGAATGGTAGTTCGACGGGCAGCGGTGCCGGACTTGGATTGGCGATCGCCAGGCTCGCGGCTGAAGCACACGGCGGGCACCTGGAGCTCACTCATTCTGACGCTACCGGTAGCATCTTTGTGGCATCACTTCCCAGGCACAATTTGGTTTGAGGTCTCCAGCATATTTATCCCTCGTTTATCTTTCTTACCTTAGACTTCGCTGAATCAAAAATTCTGCTTTGAGCATAGGGTCGATTCGTGAGTCTCGTCCGCAATCGTTTCATAGGCATTAAAGCGCGTGCCCTTCTTATCGCGATCTCGGTCGCGATGTTGACTCTGTTTTGCCTCGCCGATTCACAGAGCAATTACGGACAAACACCACTTCCTATCAAGGAGCGAATCGAGCGCGATGCAAAGCAGGGGTCAAAGTCTGCAGTAACAATTCCACCGGGCGTTGCACTTGACGATGGTCTGTCGGAAGACGAAGCAGTATCGATCGCGCTCTGGAACAATCCAGTCTTCAATTCCGATCTCGCGGCCCTGGGCTTTGCTCGCGCAGACCTTCGCGAAGCCGGTTTGCTTCGCAACCCGGTAATGTCACTGCTCTTCCCTCTTGGGCCGAAGCAGTTTGAAGCGACGATCAACTTTCCACTCGAACTCATCTGGCAGCGACCACGCCGCGTTGCTGCCGCGAAAGCAAATTTGCAACGAGTCGGCAAGAGCCTCGAACAGAATGCTCTCAACCTTGTGCGTGACGTTCGTCTCGCGTACGCCGACGTACAAGTTGCACAGAAACGTCACCAACTCGCACTGGACGCACTCACTCGACGGCGGCAGATTCCCGTCATCATGGAGGCGCGATTCCGAGTTGGCGACATTAGCGAACAGGAAGCAATCGCAGCACGAGCTGAGGCAAACATCGCTGAGCAAGAAGCAGTGCGCCTCGGTAACGAGATTAACATCGTCAAAGAGCGCCTGCGTTTCCTGCTCGGCCTGAGTGGTGAGTCGACCCCAATAGAAATCACCACTGCTACGATCGAACCAACCGCTCCACAAAATACAGACGCTCTACTGCGCCTCGCCTTCGCTTCACGGCCGGATCTGCGTGCCGCTGAATTGGCGATTGACGCTGCCGCCCAAAAAGCAAAGTGGGAGCGTTCGAGAATCTTTACCCTCATGGCCACACTCGATATGAACGGGCGCGGCACGCGGGGATTCGAAGCTGGACCAGGGTTTGTTACTGAGCCACCAATCTTTAACCGCAATCAAGGCGGCATCTCTCGCGCCGAAGCTGAGGTTGAAGCGGCGTCGAGAGGTTATGCCCTGGTACGACAGCGCATCATTTCGGAAGTGGTCGAGGCACAGCAGCAACTCATGCAGGCGCGTGAGTCACTTGCAGACTGGCGCGCGCGCGTGCTTCCAGCACTGGAACGCGACGTAAGTATCCAGAATGCTGCTTACCGCGGCGGTGAGATTTCTTATCTTCTCGTTCTTCTCAACCAACAACGACTCGACGCGGCTCACGTGCGTGAATTTGAGTTTGCCGATCAGGCGCATCGTGCGCGCGTGCAACTCGATCGCGCAATCGGAAGGAGCTCTTACTAATGACGGTATCAGGCAATCGCTGGCGCTGCTGGATCGTCGTCGTTATTTTGACAACGTCTAGTGGCATCGCTTGCGTTCGAAAAACGACTGAAACTCCAAAGCCGCCGGCGAAGGTCGAGAACCCGCGCAAGGAAAGCGACCTAACCACCGTGACGTTAACGCCTGAGGCTGAGCAGCGACTGGGTATCCAGCTTGAAACCGTAGGTCGTGAAAACGTGATGCGCACGCAGACCTTCAGCGGTGAAGTCGTTCTCCCTCCCGATAGTACGTTCACCGTCACCGCACCTGTAACCGGAACTCTACAAGCGCCGGTGCGCGGAGCCCACTCGCCTGCTTCAGGAATGCGTGTGCGGAAAGGGCAGGCGGTATTCCATCTCCTGCCATACGTTTCACCAGCAGAACAGGACCAACGCGAACTGGTCGAGAGAGATGCAGAGATTTCCATTAGCGCCGCTGCCGGCGAAGTCAGTGCAGCAATTACTAAACTCGAGGCCGCGAGGGTTCGTGCCGAACGTGCAGAGCAACTTGTTCGCGACGGCGGAGGCAGTGTTAAGGCGGCACAGGCCGAGCGTGAACAGGTAAGACTAGCGGAGGTGGCCCTGACCGCAGCGCGTGAAAAGCTGGTGCTGGCACGACGCGTCCCGCCACAAAAAATTGATCCGGTGCCGATTGTGGTTCCACAGTCAGCATTGATCCAGACCGTTCACGTGTCGCCACGACAAACGGTAGCAGCGGGAACGACTCTGTTGGACGCTGCGGATTACCAACGCGTATTTATACGCGTGCCGATTTATGTAGGAGAGCTGAAGTGGATCACCGCCCAACAGAATGCCAGCGTCCACGGTCTGTCCGATACGCCGGGCACTCCTGCACGTACCGCCACTCCAGTCGCCGCACCACCTTCCGCTGATCCGAACGCCGCAACCGCAGACCTTTATTTCGAGCTGTCGAACCTCGACCTCACGCTTCGTCCGGGCCAACGGGTTGGCGTAACTTTGCGAGTCCAAAAAGATGAAGAGGGACTAACCGTCCCCTGGAGCGCTGTCCTTCACGACGTCGACGGCGGCACTTGGCTATACGAGATGATCGAGCCGCACCGCTACATACGACGTCGCATCTCAGTACGTCGAGTGGAAGGCGAAATTGCCATCCTTGCACAAGGACCTTCAGAAGGATCCAGGGTGGTTGTGCAGGGCGCTTCAGAACTGTTCGGAACCGAGTTCGGAGCGGGCAAGTGAACGCGGGAGTCAAAAGACCAACATGATGAGTTGGATCGTAGAGACCGCGCTTCGCCTGCGCTTTATCGTTGTCGTTCTGGCTGTTTTACTAATGATCGTAGGCGTGCGTCTCGTTGGCGACACACCACTCGATGTCTTTCCGGAATTCGCGCCGCCGCTAGTCGAAATTCAAACTGAAGCTCCTGGACTTTCAACTCCGGAAGTAGAGAGCCTCATCA
>DATNJO010000519.1:0-2018 GCA_035603895.1 Pyrinomonadaceae bacterium | reverse complement strand
CGAGCGCTCTTCAAACGAAAGGAGAACGCTGAACCAGGAGCCGAAGACGAGCAGCAGGTTGAAACGCAGTTAAAGGAAGGACAGCCGCTGGATGCGAGTGCTAACACGCGCATGAGTGCGGCCTTCGGTCACGACTTCTCGAATGTGCGCGTGCATACGGATTCACATGCGGCGGGACTGTCGAATCAACTGAACGCCCGCGCCTTCACGATCGGCAGTGACATTGCGTTTGGCACGGGTGAATACCAGCCGGGGACGATGATCGGCGATGCGTTGCTCGCGCACGAGTTAGCCCACGTGGTCCAACAAGGCGGCGGCGCGCCGCCCACAACACAATCAAAAGGCGAGGTCACTTCTAATGAGTCTTTGGAAGAAGAGGCCGACGTTGCTGCTGTTGGTGCTGTAAGTTCATTATGGTTTGGAACCAGGGGTGCGGTTAGCAACATCGGCAGACAGGCATCACCACATGTGCGATCGGGATTACAGTTGCAACGCTGTAATAGAACTTCCAGCCCGGCAGCGGATATTTCCAGTTTACCCGAGGGGCCGATTCGCCAAGCGGCTGTGCAACTCTCGCAAAGCGACCAGGAGATCGATCGCAACACTGTGCAACAACTCGTGCAGGGCCGCATCCACGCTTATTATTTTGAAGACCTGACACAGCCAGCCGATATTAACGCCATACTCACCGCTGCCGGTTACGATCCGGCTGTTTACACTGTCTACCAACACCCGGTCTCAGGCGCGAACATGTTCGTGCAAAGAAACTTCCAGGGGTTCAGGCCATACGCTTATCCCACTGATATTTTTGGTTTTCGTTCACTAAGCGTCGACCGCTGGAAAGATTTGCTCGTCCATGAGACGAGCCATGCAGTGAACCCTGTGCCTTCGACACCACTTGAAAGGTTTAAGGGTGAATTCCGAGCTTACTGGGTCACGGAGTATCGAGGCGTTGAAGACCTTGACGAACGTGCGCGGCAGATTCGTGAGCACATCCTGAGCGGCTATCCGGTAATCAAGGCCGCGTATGATTCGGATCCGGACGTCAAGGCAGCGATTGACGCTTACAACCGGCCGGAAGGCGATCTGACAAACGCCACCGGATTAACACCACCTACTACGCCTTGATGTAGTTGCGTAAAGGTAAACGATGAGTGAGTTGTCTTTAAATCGATGACGCAAGCACGTGAACTCAACAAGAGAGCTGTCGAAACACCTGAGAGCGGGAAAGCACAGGTGCAGCAGCCGGAAGAATCTCCCTGGCAGCATTCGTTTTTACAGTTGCAGCGTCGAGCGGGAAATCGTGCGGTCGTAAATTTACTCGCAAATCAGGGTCTTGTGCAGAAGAAATGCTCGACGTGTACCGGGACCACAAAGTGCGCCTCCTGTGAAGAAGAAGAACGGGTGCAACGCAAGGAGAAGAACGGTTCAGTACTCTCTTCAACCGCGCCACGGATTCAACGAGCCCCGGCTTCTCCGGACACTGCTACTGCTGAGCCTGCGACCACCGAAGCTGTTGGACCATTGATCGTCGAAGACGACGCTGGCAGTGCTTCGCCAGGCCAGATGCGCAAGAGTGAGTTTCTCGAACAACTGCGCAGCACCGTTTGCAGCACGGCTGATGCGGCACTGAAAGAAGTTGGACAGTCTACGGAAGGATGCCCGTACATCGAACAGTGGCTGTCGTATTACGCGGAGCAGCCGCCGGCGCACATCGAGCGCGCGTTGCGAAAGTTCGCGCCCGAAGCGAACACCGCGACCAGTGCGCACGATTACATCCCGGCAGTCAGCAACCGCGTGCGGCAAGCAGTGCAGACGTGGTCGCAGACAGGTGAAGTGCCCGACGAGTTAGCAGGAATGATGTCGGGTGGAATGTTTGGCGGAATAGGAGGACTACTCGGAGGCATCGGCAGCGCGATCGGCGGCGCTATCTCGGCGATCGGTAGCGCAGTTGGAAGTGCGTTTTCCGCGCTCTTCAAAGCTCAGGAAGGACACGAAGCATCAGCGGACGATCCGGG
>DATNJO010000518.1:0-6168 GCA_035603895.1 Pyrinomonadaceae bacterium | reverse complement strand
CGACCACCCTTACCTCGGATCTGCACATAGGCTTGTCCGTTCCAATCTGCCGGCGTGAGATGGAGATGGGCGATCGTGAGCTGTGCCGCTTCATCAGCGCGCGCACCAGTGTTGTATAGGAACAACAGCATGGCGTAGTCGCGCCGACCTTGTGCAGTAAGCTCCCGTTGCTTTGCCGCCGCCAACATTGCATCCACCTCGAGTTTGTCGAGGTAATGAACGACGGTCCGGGCCGATTTCTTGAATGGGACTGCTCGTACTTCACTGCACCAGGCAAGATGTTCCGGACTGCGATTGGCTACGAAAACAGCCAGAGCATGAACCGCAGCGAGGCGCTGGTTGTGCGTGTTGGTGCCACAGTGTCGAACCTCCTTCAGATAGGTCAAGAACTTACGCACCAGAGCGGCCGAGATCTCGGTGACCTTGATCTTGTCGACCTTTCGTTGCAGTTGCTCAGCCGCAAACGGGATGAGCAGGCAAAACGTATCGCGATAGCTGCGCTGCGTGTTGGGAGCCAGGTTACGCTCATTGACCAAGTGCTCCAAAAGAAAACGCCGTATCCATGGTCCTAATAAAGTTTGTTCCTTCATAAGACACCTCCCGGAGTGGCGTACTGCTCGAAACGGTTACTGGCTTGGCTAAGCAGTTCCGGCGTCAAAGTGAGATAGCGTTGGGTGGAATCGACATCCACATGCCCAAGGTAAGTCGCAAGTTGCGGGAGCAATCGTTGGACATCGCCGCCGTCGCGGTAGCAGGCCGTGAGTCGATGCACTGCAAACGTGTGTCGCAGATCGTGCAGACGTGGTACAAAGCGGCTGGCATCTTTGCGGCGAACGCCAGCCCTTCGGCACAGACGTTTGAAAGTGTCCTCTGCCAACTGGACGCTCACTGGCAGCGAATGTCGCGTCAGCAGCAAGAACGCTTCCGGTGGCGCGGGATGTTCCGCCTTAGAGCGAGCGGCAAGATAGATGGTTAGAGCTTGGCTGAGATCGGCGCTAAGCGGAACTAAACGAGTCTTGTAGAACTTTGTCTCACAGATAGTGAGCAGACGTTGTTCGAGATCTACATCGCTCAGCGTGAGACGTAGCGCCTCGCTGATACGAAGCCCGGCGCCATAGAGCAAGAGCAGAAGGGTGCGCATGGTAACAGGTTCAAACTTGCACCAATGCGACTCTTTCTGCGCCGCTTGCAGCAGGCAATGTAGTTCTGCGCGCGAGTAGATGTAAGGTATCAAACGCTCCGGTTCCTTTGGGATCTGAACTGGAAGCGGTGAGTTCGTAAGGTAGCCACGGGTTAACAGGTAACGATAGAAACCACGTAAAACATGAAACTTGCCATGCAAATTGGAAGTGACTGGGCCACTACCGTAAATGAACGCATGTGCCGTTTCTGCTCCGACCTCATCGACATTGACATCTCCAGTAGCCTTGCAAAAGGCTTTTAGCTGGCGGGCCATCGTCTGACACTGCATGCCAAGCGATCGTTTGTGCGCAACATACTGCTCGACGGCTTGTTGTAGTCTCATAGCACGCCTCCCAAGTCAAAACGGGCCACTTCCCGCAATCCTTCCAAATCAACCTTGGCGTAAATGCGTGTGGAGCGCGGATCACTGTGTCCGAGATGGTCGCCAATCTCCTTGAGAGATAGCCCCTGGGCCAGCAGATGGCTGGCGCAAGCGTGACGCAGGGCGTGTGGTCCATAGTGTGGCAGCTTCAGGTTAAGAGACTTCAGCTGCAACTGAACCATTGTTCCCAGACCCGCAACTGTGAGAGGCTCAGACGGCGGCTGCAACCGCAAGAAAACCTCGCGAAGATCTGTTTGTGGACGCGCCTTGCGCAGATAAAGCAAGATGGCTTGGCCCACTTCCCGCACCAATGGATACTGATGTTTCCGATACTGCTTGGAGCGAGACACGACAACAAGTTCTCGCTCCCAATCCAGATCCTCAAGGCGCAACCGACAAACCTCTCCACTGCGGAAGCCGTAGACAGCCAACAACATGATGACGGCGCGGTTGCGAATGTCACTTGGCCGCTCCTTGCCAATACCTGCGATCAGTTGCTTTACCTGGGTCCATGAGGGACCAACTGGTAGAGCATCCAAGGTGTAAAGACGCGGAGCATCGATGGTGGCAGCAATGTTCGGAGCGCACCACTTTCGCACTCCCGCATAGCGGAAAAACGAACGCAGAGAAGCTACACAGCCAGCAATTGTGACGCGACACCATGGTCGGCTTCTTGGCACGGCTAGAAATCGTTCGACATCACGCACCGTAACCTCGTTGAAAGGGCGATGTTGTTGCTCAAACCACGCGAGAAAAGCGAGAGCATCATGCCGCCGTTTTCTTATGGTGGCCGATGATAGATCTCTTTCTTGCTCTAAAAAGGCGCAGAACTCCGCCAGCAGATCTGCATAGGGAACCGGCGAGCATTCCGGTTCTTTCAGGCGCCCGATGAAACGCAACCAGTTCCTGGCATCGCTCACAAACTTCGTCCGCGCCTTGCGTGGCCCAATATCGCGACGGAAGTAATGCTTGCTCGTGCTCATCCAGTCGTCTGCCGCAGCCTCGATCTGGGCCACGGTCACACCACTCTCGCAGTTGATATCAACACGTACGGCAAAGGCGGCCAGCTTACACGCCGTACCGATCACAGTTGCGCGCGCCCAACCACGCTTGAGGAGTTGGGCCAGGTAGCGCGCTCGTTCATCAGCAAATGGTCCATTGTGGTGATAGGGCGTATCGATACGCCCGGAGAATACTACTTCATACGTGTTCATTGAACATCGAGCCTCCTTAACAATCGTTATTGGTCACTGCTTTCCGATTGTCCCGGAGGTTGACTAGAGGAATGAAAAGACCCGAAGCGAGTTGCTGATTGAAACCCGTACCAAAACTTATGTTGAGTGCAGAGAGAGGCGCTTGCTCATTCCAAACAACTTAGAGCGCCAACCCTACATAACTTCATAGACAACATAAGTGCCCTTATGTGGTGCTCAACATAAGCCCATGTTGTCTTGGGCCATACCTCGGAAATGGATTTTAGTGATATTGAACGAACCCCCAAGAACCTCCGCGAAGTCGAAGCCGAAGCAGTCGCATTGATCTGCTGCGAAGCTTTGAACCTCAAAGGCGCCGACTACTGCCGCGGATATATTCAGAACTGGTTGTATCCGTCAGTTGGCTACAACGGCGACGGCATTCCCGAAAAGAGCGCACAAAAGATCTTCCGTGCGGCCGATCGTATTCTGCGAGCCGGACAATTGACGGCCAACGAGGGCACAAACGAAACCCGACAAATCGAAATGGGTCAGCCGAGCGCATTCGCGCTCGGCTGACCGCTGCAATAGCGTTCGGTCTGCAAAGTGTCTTTCTCCGGGCACCGTTGGGCCACGAGTGGGTGCCCGAACGCAACCCGAAGGGCCGACTTTCGTGGCCAAAGGAGCACCGCGTGATGTATCCGCGTCGCAGGAAGCGGACGCGCGAGGGCTTATGTCGACAAACGGATAGTAGTGAAAGGGGGAATGTGACGATGGAAAATTTTGTTAACGTTCAGTAGTTGCTGCTTGGTCCAAGTTTGTCCCGCAGTTGTCCCGCAGTTCTTTACAACTTGGGCATTTCAAGCACAATATGCAACGTATGCACACGCGTTTTTGTTAAGCTTTTTCGTAACTGTTGAAAACAAAAGGCTCGTGAATCCGACTCCTAAGCGGAAGGTCGCGGCGGGAATCGCCGCCGTGAACATGCTTTTGTGAGCAAATCAGAGCTCGCCCTAGACAGTGCTCACCTCCTCACTTTCGAAGCCCGCCTATTGTTGTTACAAACTAATAGAACACTACACCGGACGAGACTCGTTGACGCCTCCGGGCACTCTGGTTAATCTATTCGGCCTAAAAGAAGATTTCTTCGCAATCTCGAGAGGCTTTTGGCCTTTAGCTTTAGCCCTAACGATCGCACCTCGTGGCTCGGAGTTTCTCGACTTAAACATTAAATGCCCTGCACAATTGTGCGTCTAGGCTTCTTACAACCCAGTCGTGACACGTTAAGAAATCGCACTCTACTTCACACTAAGAAAAATGTCATTGAAAACTCTCCGAGTTCCGATTCGTTGGACAGATAAGCATTCGATCAAGTACTCACTTTTGCTTGCCCTCGCGGGTTACGCGGGGACGATCGTTCTTCAGATTATCTACCCCAATAACGCTCAAGTTGGTCTCCCGGACTTTTGGCGAGCCTACTCTCTCATTGCTGCCGCGTTAGGCTTTTTAGTTCCACAAATCTTGGTACTCGGCAAGAGAATTCTGTTTCTTTTCCTACCACGCCCGGGAGCCTTGACTTTTGACGAATTAACAATCCGAGAGCTTTCAGAAAGTTTTGAGTTTGATAGAACGAGGCTGGCGGCAGCAATGGTCCCCGACCACATCGCAACGGCCACGCCTGCGCAAAACGCCAGACAGATTGATCTTGGTGACGCCGCTCTTATCCTCGAGGAACAGCAAAAATCGACCATCCAGCAGTTTATCGGTCACCCTAAAAAATTTGCTCCGATCTCGAACGGAGCCAATCTGGAGCGAAATGTTTTGATGGTGACCGGAGAACCCGGCGCCGGCAAATCTGTGCTGGTTCAAGAGATTCACGCAACACTCTCGACCGGGGTGGAAAAAGGATATCACTCGTTCGTACCGCTGCTGCTGTTTGCGCGTGATCTAACCTTCCAATCTCTTGAGACACTACTAAATACGCAGTCACCGCTGCAGGGCCTGTTAATTGAACACTATAAGAAGCTACTCGTGAAGGATCCGATGGGCTCACAGCTTAAAGCCTTATACCAGCTCGTCTCAGGCTATTGGAAGGTCCGAGACTTCCTCATCATCATTGACGGTCTCGATGAAATCGCTCAGAGGTCTGCCTACGAAAAAATACAGACCGCTCTCGTCAAGATGATTCAACTAGATTTGGGCGCTGAAGGTACTGGTACCCATCGATATATGTTGACTTGTCGCATCGATGAAGATTTAGAAATATTTAGCAAGGCGCGCGGTATCCGCCTACGGGGACTAAGCCCAGAACGTCGAGAGCAATTCTGCGCTTCGCAGCTCAAAAGGTTTCATCTACCTAGCGCAACAAAGAACTCATTAGAGCGTGCCCTTAGATCCCATCGTATCGTACCGTCGCATGTCTTTGCGCGGAATCCATATTTCCTCGCTCTTCTGATACGACATCTCACGTCCGATCAGGATCACGTGAGACAAGAAAGGATAGATTTCGATTTCTTAATGCAACGGTATTTAGAACGAGAGGCTGTTCGACCTCACGCTGCTCTGAAGCCTAATCGACAATACACAACCGCGGAACGACACACGCTCTTCAATGAGATGGAGCAACTCTCGCGTGCGCCACTCCAATTGCTTGCGTTTCGCTCTGCTATATCTGCGCAGACGGCTGCCCTCTATGACGAGAAACCGATTGATGCCGATGCGTTCATAATTTTCTGCAACAATATCAACTGCTTGGAGCATTCAGATGCGCAGACGCTCTGGGGCACCCTTAAATGGTTCTTCAGCCTAGTTAGTATTCGTTCACAGACCGCCGAGACCATTATCAACAATCCAACCACTGCCGGCATTTTAAATCATCTGCATGAAAATGATGTGCGAATCATGGCCGAAGTAGCGCAACTGGTGCGCTCGCGACCTGGCTCTCCAGCTAAGCTAATCAGAGGCGTGCTTGGTCGAATACGCGTGCTTGGCCTGGCAGAGAACGAGGAGTGGTATGAGGAATTCACTGCCCGTTTATCCCCCCTACTTCGTGGCCTTAACCCGGCGGATCAAATAAAAACACTTTTCTTTATTCGGGGTATCGCCGCTGCTCACCTTCTTCGAATTCTCAATGTGTCACTTACGTCTGATTCGGTTCGGGCTAGATTCCGTCATCGACGACTAGCTGAATACTATGCTGCCTGCTATGCGCGTGATCGTTGGCAGGAAATACAACCGACAGTGGCGCTGACCCCTTGGATAAGTCCAGTCTTAAATCTTACAGCCGCCTTAGAAGGACCTCGCAGCCTGGTTTTGTCATGGTTAGTAAAGCTCGTTGAGAGTGGCCCAAAACTCCCTCTTTATCAGTGGCGCTACGTCGTTGAGTCAGCCATTGAGGCAAGTTTTTTTTCA
>DATNJO010000517.1:0-24193 GCA_035603895.1 Pyrinomonadaceae bacterium | reverse complement strand
GCGCGCTATGCCTTTCTCGAACGTACCGCCAAACGAAAATCAGCGAAGTACGTCCTGACCGCGCACACGATGGACGACCAGGCCGAAACCGTGCTGATGCGACTGATGCGCGGCAGTGCGGGCGCGGGTCTCGGCGGTATGGAAGCGATGCGTTCAATCACCGCCAACAGTTCGATCAATTTAGTCCGTCCCCTGCTCTGGGCGCGCCGTGCAGACACTGAAAGTTACTGCCGCTTTCGCAAAGCCGAGTATCTCGTTGACGAGACGAACAGCGATCCAGCGCTGTCTCGCGTCCGCGTGCGGCAACAGCTCCTGCCGCTGATGCAGTCGTTCAACAACCGGATCGTCGAAGCGCTTTCTCGCACGGCCGCCCAGTTGCGCGAGGATCGCGCGGTACTTTTCAACGGGGCGGACGAACTGTTGCAACGGGCGTCGGCGTCGGGCGGAGACGAGGAACGTGAAACCAAAGCGCCGCCTTTGAACGTAAAGCTCCTGGCCAATGAGCCGCCCGCCCTGCGTCGGCGGGCTTTGCGGCAGTGGCTTTCGGAGGCGAGAGGAAGCGCGCGGAGACTGGAGATGGTTCATCTGTTGGCGGTGGAGAAGTTGCTGGAAGGCAACGCGGGTGGCCGAACCGTTGAATTACCGGGCGGAGGAAGGGTCAAACGCAATAAAAACCGGCTGGAATTTGAGTCCGAAAACAATTGAAAAAGGGGCATTCAAACTTTATAGTCAAAAGGGCACTCGGCGGTGTTACTCAAGGGGATTTCAGGCGCAACGAGTCAGCGCATGGGTGCATCGTAAAGATTCGGTTTTGAGCCCCGTTTTTGGGCTGGACAGCGACAAATGAGGCTCCGATAAGTTATTATCGCGGGCCGGAGGCGTTAATGAATTTGAGTTCTACTGCTAGACAGATCGTTTTTTGGCTACTAATCATCGCGGGGGCACTGCTGCTCTACAAGCTTGTCAACCCGCGTGGCAGTAGCTACACCCCCGTCGACCTGACCAAGATGGATCAGTTGATTCAGAGCGGTACCCTGAAATCCATTACGGTCAAGCAAAGCGAATCCGTCGCGATCGACAACAACAATGCGGAATACCGCGCGGCTCTATCCAACGAACAGGCAAAAGCTGACTTGCTCAAATCTGCGCGCGAGATCGTGAATGGCAAACCGCGCGTAGCGAAGGTTGAAGAGGAGTCGAGCACCAGTTTTATCTGGCCCATGTTGATAACGTGGGCGCCGCTGCTGTTCATTATCGCCATCTGGATTTTCATGTTGCGACAGATGCAGTCGGGCGGGAATAAGGCGTTGTCCTTTGGGAAGTCCCGTGCGAAGTTGCTCAACAATCAACAGAAGCGCGTCACGTTTAAAGACGTTGCCGGTGTTGAAGAAGCCAAGGAAGAGCTTCAGGAAATCATCGAATTTCTTAAGGAGCCGCAGAAGTTTCAAAAGCTCGGCGGACGCATTCCGAAGGGCGTCTTGATGATGGGACCGCCGGGAACAGGCAAAACGTTGCTAGCCCGCGCGATTGCCGGCGAAGCAAACGTTCCCTTCTTCTCGATTTCTGGTTCTGACTTCGTCGAGATGTTTGTGGGTGTGGGCGCGTCGCGCGTTCGCGACCTGTTCGAACAGGGCAAGAAAAATGCGCCGTGCATCATCTTCATCGACGAGATCGATGCAGTCGGTCGTCATCGTGGCGCCGGTCTTGGTGGCGGACACGATGAGCGCGAACAAACGTTGAACCAGTTGCTGGTTGAGATGGATGGCTTCGAGTCGAACGACGGTGTGATCCTGATCGCTTCGACAAACCGTCCGGACGTGTTGGATCCGGCGTTGCTGAGACCCGGCCGATTCGACCGGCGCGTGGTGGTTTCGCGTCCTGACGTTCGCGGCCGCGAAGGCATTCTGAAAGTTCACACACGGAAGATTCCGCTCGGCGAAGATGTCGACATCTCCGTGATCGCGCGCGGCACACCTGGTTTCACGGGAGCCGATCTGGCAAACCTCGTGAACGAAGCTGCTCTCAACGCTGCTCGCTACAACAAGAAGCTCGTGGCGATGGGCGATTTCGAGCTCGCGAAAGATAAAGTGCTCATGGGCGCCGAGCGCAAGAGCATGGTGATCTCAAACGAAGAAAAGCGCGTCACTGCTTATCACGAAGCAGGTCATACGCTCGTCGGTCTGAAAGTGCCAAACGCCGATCCGGTGCACAAGGTCACGATCATTCCGCGCGGTATGGCGTTGGGTGTCACACAACAGCTTCCGGAAGGCGATCGTCACAACTACAGTCAGGAATACCTGTTGGGCCAGATCGCAATTCTGATGGGTGGCCGTATTGCTGAAGATGCGTTCCTCGGCAGCATCACGACCGGCGCTTCAAACGACATCGAACGTGCTACTGAACTGGCGCGCGCGATGGTCTGCGAGTACGGCATGTCCGAGATGGGACCGATTACGTTTGGAAAGAAGGAAGAGCAGATATTCCTCGGACGTGAAATCGCCCAGCATCGCGACTTCTCCGAAGATACTGCGATCAAGATCGACGAGCAGGTTAAGAAGATCGTCACCGCGCAGTTTGAACGGGCGAAGGCGATCATCGAAGAGAACCGCGAGACGATGATTCGACTTGCTGAGTGTCTGCTCGAGCGTGAGTCGCTTGACGGTGTTGAGATTCGCCGGATAGTGGCAGGCTTGCCGCTTGACGAGAATCCGCCGGTTTCCGATGGCGGCGATTCGGATCGTCCTCAGTTGAAGGAACCGACCGCGAAGCCGCTCAAGCCGATTCTTCCTCCGATCACCGGAGGCAATCCGCAGCCGGCGTAGTTTACTCTGAACCGTGGCAACCACGGCTTGGAAAATTAGGAACCACAGAATGCCCATTGGTGAGCGCACGCTTATCATGGGCATTCTTAATGTCACCCCGGACAGTTTTAGCGACGGCGGTCAATTTCTCTCCGCAGACCAGGCTTTAGTGCGTGCGGAGGAGATGATCGCAGAAGGCGCCGACATAATTGATATCGGTGGCGAGTCGACGCGTCCTGGTGGCGAGCCCGTTTCCGTTGAAGAAGAGATCGGGCGCGTCGTGCCCGTGATTGAGGCGCTGTCGACGCGTGTGAGCACGCCGATTTCGGTTGATACGACGAAGTCTGAAGTCGCGCGGGCGGCGCTCGACGCGGGCGCAGCAATTGTGAACGACATCTCGGCGCTACGTTTTGATTTCTACGTCGCCGACGCTGTAGCCCGCGCTGGTGCGGGATTAGTGTTGATGCACTCGCGCGGCACGCCCGCGACGATGCACCGGATGCCACCCGTGGCAGACATCATGAACGAAGTCGTGAGCAGTCTGCGTGCGAGCATTCACATGGCCGAGCGGCGCGGTGTCGCGCGCGAATCAATCGTGATCGATCCGGGCATCGGCTTCGGCAAAACGCAAGAGCAAAACCTCGAACTGATCGCACGTCTCGACGAACTGATCGCCGCCTTCCCCGACTACCCTTTGCTCATCGGCACGTCGCGCAAGTCCTTCATCGGCCGTATCCTCGCAGACGACTCCGGCACTCCCGCACCTCCTGCAGAACGTCTCCACGGCACCATGGCCACCATCACCGCCGCTGTCCTCAAAGGCGCCCACATCATCCGCGTCCACGACGTGAAGGCCGCCGCCGAAACGATCAGGATTTCCGAATCCCTCAAACCTTAAGTATGATGGTCGCCCCTATGCCCAAGCTCCTACGCCTTTCCCTCTTTATCGTGATGTTCGCCTTTGTTTCCGGTTTTGCGGAGTGCTACAAGCCGGTGACGAAAAACCAACTACCTGCACGGATCAAGACCGTCGCAGTGCCTGCTTTTCAGATGGAGAGCAACGCGCTCCGCTACAAGATCGAGTCGCGCTTCACTGAGGCCGTGATGAAGGAGTTGGTCCATCGTGGGCGCGGGCTGCGCGTGCAGGGCGAACGCGAGGGCGCCGACGCGGTGATCGAGGGTGTAATCAAGAGTTTCAACTTCGCGGGTGTGCTGCTCGACGACAAGGGACGCGCACGCATTTTTGAAGTCACGATCGCTGCGGCTGTCACCGTGCGCGACCAAACGGAAAACAAGGTGCTCTACGACAACCAGAACTTCGTCTTTCGCGGCGAGTATGAATTCGCCAGCGACCCACGCAGCTTCTTCAACGAAGAAGATCCGGCGGTTCTCCGTATGTCGCGCAGCTTTGCTGAAAGCATCGTCTCTACCCTAATCAACGCTGTAGAGATTCAGAAGTAATGAAGACGCTGTCGCGAACCGACCTCGACCGTTCTCTGCGCGAAGGTTTGCGCCCGCTGTATCTGCTGCTTGGTCCAGAGACCTATTTGCGCCAAACAGCGGTGCAGACAATCACTGATGCGGCACTCAGTGGTGTGTTCTTTCGTGACTTTAGCGAAAACAGTTTCAACCTGTTGAGCGACCCGCTTAAGTCTGCGATTATCACCGCCGAAGAAAAGCCGGTCTTCTCTGAACTACGCGTTGTACGCATCCGTAACTTTGCGAAATTAAGGGAAGCCGACGAGAACCTTCTTATTCACTACCTCACAAATCCAATGCCCACGACTGTAATGGTCTTTAGTGCCGATGAACTCGACAAGCGAAAGAAATCGACTAAGGCATTGCTCGACAATTGCGTCGTCGTCGACTTTCCGACGCTGAAAGACGCGGAAACAAAAACGTGGGCCAAGTCGCGCTTAAAGGAACTGAAAACTACTGCTGACGATTCAGTCTTAAGTGAAATCATCGGCCTCGTCGGCACGGATGTCCAAACGCTTTTCAACGAACTCGACAAGCTTGCATCGGCTGTTGCCGACACCGGCCGGATAACGTCAGCGGTTGTCGACGAACTGATCGGACGTTCGCGCGAGTTGTCGAATTTCGAACTGGGCGATCACCTGCTCGCCAACAACCGCAAACGCGCGCTCGAAACTCTGCATCGACTGCTCGACGACGGCGCCGAACCTGTGATGCTCATCGGTCTCATTGCGGGAAACTATCACCGGCTCGCGCTGGCCAAACACCTGCTCGCGAAAGGCGGCCGCGAAGAGGTCTTCCGTAACATCTCTTTGCCGCCTTTCAAGCGCGACGCCTACATCGCAAACCTCCAACGCAACGACGCCGCCAAGATCGCTCGCGGCCTCCAACTCACCGCCGCCGCGGATCTCGCCATCAAGACTTCCCAAGCGACACCTCGCCTTCAACTCGAGCTGCTGGTGTGCGAGCTGTCGAGCTAACAAAGGCGCCTAACACCTGGTTGCACTTATCCACCAGTGAAGCATTCTCCGAAATCCCCTCTAAACGACTCGCCACTGCGTCCACCCAGAACACAGTGACTTCTTCGCTATACTTCTTCCTGTCCACACCGTGATGATCTAAAAACCGCAACAACCCCGAACGCATCCTTTCAACCACCTCTGCTCGCGAAAGCGTTTGCAAATACCAAACAGTCACGACCAGATGCTCGCGGTGATGAAAGTCGGCCGCAGAGATGGCGCAGCTTTCAAAGTCACGAACGAGGCGTTCAATTTTCTCCTGTGAGTCGTACATTTTTAGCTCCTCAAATAAAAAGCGAGGCGGGCCGAAATCTCGACCCGCCTCGCGGTTCTCAAAATTTTGTTAAATCTTACTTGCCGACTTGGTTCGCCTGTGTGGTCAGCCTCGACTTGTAGCGCGCGGCCGCATTGGCATGCATCACGCCCTTCTGCACTGACTTATCGATCACGGAAATCGCCTCGGGCAGCACCTGCTGCACTTCCTGGGGAGATCCCGACTCCAACGCTGCGCGGACCTTCTTGATGTAAGTCCTGACCTTGCTACGATGACCTCTGTTGATTAGGCGGCGTTTTTCACTCTGTCGCACGCGCTTCTCGGCTGATTTATGATTCGGCATTAATTCGTCTCCAGGCGCCTTTTGGCGCAAGTGGAGGAGTATAGGGACGCCCTGCGAGTGTGTCAAGGACGCCCCAACCCGTCAACACCAATGACACAGATCCATGCTAATCTGTTGGTCAATGATAAAGATTGAGCTGCCCCCCCGGGGCTTGGAGACGCTTTTTGGCGTTCACGACCAGAACATCAAGTATCTCGAATCTCTGCTAGACGTAAGAATCGACGCGCGGGGTCAGGACGTGTCCATCGACGGCGACCCGGCCGACGTCGAAACCGCGCAACGCATCCTCGAAGACTTTTCCGACCTCTTCAAAGAAGGAAAACACTTCACAGACAAAGAATTGCGCGAGGCGTTCGCTCAGATCGCCGAAGACCGCGCCTTCAGCTTGCGCGACTACTTCACCAAAGCACGCTTCAATCCGGCCGGCAAAAAGCAGGTCGCGCCGAAGTCTGCTAACCAGCGCAAATACATCCAGGCGATCCAGGAAAAGGACGTCGTTTTCGGTATCGGCGTCGCTGGAACGGGTAAAACTTATCTCGCCGTAGCGATGGCGGTTCAGGCGCTGATGCAGAAACAGGTGAATCGTATCGTGCTGGCGCGTCCCGCGGTCGAAGCCGGCGAGAAGCTCGGGTTTCTTCCGGGCGATCTACAGGACAAAGTCGACCCATATCTCCGTCCGCTTTACGACGCGCTGTTTGATCTGATGGATTACGAACGCGTCACACGATTGCTCGAAAAGCGGGTTGTTGAAGTGGCGCCGCTCGCGTTCATGCGCGGCCGCACGCTTTCAGACGCGTTCATCATTCTCGACGAAGCGCAAAACACCACCAGCGAACAGATGAAGATGTTTCTCACGCGCATCGGCTTCGGTTCCAAAGCCGTCATCACCGGCGACGTTACACAAGTCGATCTGCCGACCGGCAAACGAAGTGGTCTAATCGAAGCAGAGCGCATTCTCTCGAACCTCGACGGAATCGAGTTTGTCTACTTCACCGACAAAGACGTGGTGCGTCACAAGCTGGTGCAGATGATCATCCGCGCTTATGAGGAACAGAGTAAAAAGGCTCAAATCTAGCCACTGATGATCGAAGCGGTAAATCGTCAAAGGAAAACTAAAATCGATGCGAAAGCGTGGGAGTCTTTCGCCGATAAAGCCGCGGTCGCGATCGGCAAGAATGATTCAACAGCAACAATCGCCTTCGTCTCTGACAAAGCAATTCGTCAGCTCAACCGGCAGTTTCGCGGCGTCGACAAAGCGACCGATGTTTTGTCGTTCCCTGCTGACGACACAGACGAACTCAACCTCGGCGACATCGCGATTTCAGTCGACACTGCGGCGCGACAAGCAAAAGAAAACGGCCTGACGTTTGACGAAGAAGTGGCGCAGTTAATTCTGCACGGCCTGCTACATCTCTCGGGTTACGATCACGAAACCGACAACGGGGAAATGAATCGTTTGGAGCTTAAGCTTAGGCGGAGGCTAGGGATTTAGAGTCCAGTTAATTTACTATTCCACTCATCGATGGAACTTGAAATAGGGCTGACGCTCCTGCTGCTGATACTGCTCTCCTTGCTAGCCACGGTCGACATGGCCTTCGCTCAGCTAAGCGACGTCGGACTGCGCCGCCTCATCGGCGAGAACGGTGACAAGCCTGAATCACGCTCGCGAATGTTTCTGCGGCAAGTGCTGGAGAACCGGCCGCGCTTTGGCTTCGCACTCTCCGCGACGATCCAAATCCTGCTGGTCGTCGTCGCGGTGCTGATCACGTCCATCTCGTTGAGTCTTTTTCGGGATCTTCGGATGGTGCCAGTTGGACTGCTCGCCGGACTGATCCTGGCAGGTATTTTCCGTCAACTCATTCCCCTCTTCATCGCCACGCGCAACCCGGAAAAGACGCTGCTGTTTCTGGTGCCGATCATCCGTCCGTTTTTCCCAATCATGTCTTTCCTGGCCGATCCGTTTCAGCGGCTGTTTGACCGCTCGCGCCGCGGCAAGGAACACCTTACCGAAACGGGTGACGTGGAAGAGGAAGACGACGACAGCGGCGATCTACAGGCACTGATCGACGTCGGCGAAGCCGAAGGCATTCTCGAAGAAGAAGAAGGCGAACTGATCCATTCGATCATCGAGTTTGGCGACACGCGCGTGAGCGAAGTGATGACTCCGCGTCCCGACATCGTCGCGGTGCCTGATACAACAACGATTCGCGAAGCCCGTGACGTCATGGTGGAATCGAAGTATTCGCGTCTGCCGGTCTATCGCGAACAGATCGATAACGTTGAAGGCATCATTTACGTCCGCGATCTACTGCTCTGCTGGGCCGAAGGCCGCGAAGACGAGAACATTCGTTCGCTCGTGCGTTCGGTTTATTTCATACCCGAAACCAAACCGGTCGCCGATCTACTGGAAGAGATGCAGAAGGCCCACGTACAACTGACGATGGTGATCGATGAGTATGGCGGTATCTGCGGTCTTGTGACAGTCGAAGACATTCTCGAAGAGATCGTCGGCGAGATCGAAGACGAAGACATCGCAGGCGAGGAGTTGGAAGAAATCGTCGAAGGCCCTGACGGTTTTTATGAGGTGCCGGGCTCAACTGAGATCGGCAAGATCGAACAGGTGTTTGACATGGAGATTGAGGCCGATGATTTCACAACCATCGCCGGACTCGTAATCAACGAACGAGGGACAGTACCAAATGTCGGCGAGCGGTTCGAAATTCGCGGACTCGAAGTTGAAGTGCTCGAAGCTGACGAACGTCGTATCAGTCGGCTGCGAGTAAGAGCCAAGCCGGAGACAGTCACTGACGAAACGGATGAAACACAAAAGCAAATTCCTGCGGGGAAAAAGAATTGATCCCGCGCCTATCGCAAAAGAGATCTCGGTCGCGGATTTAATCGACGAATCATTTCTGGCTTACAACGCCGCGCGGCTGCGTGAAGCGTGTCAATTGTTCACGCAGAAGATGCTCAAACCGGAAGTAACGGTGGGCCTCTCACTGACGGGTGCTTTGACGCCTGCCGGTCTCGGCATTTCCGCGTTAATTCCGCTGATCAAAGCCGGCTTCATCGACTGGATTATCTCCACGGGAGCCAACCTCTATCACGACACGCACTTCGGCATCGGGCTCGCGATGCACCAGGGCAACGCGCAAACGTCTGACATCGTTCTGCGCGAAGAAGAAGTCGTGCGCATCTACGACATCTTTTTCGACTACTCGGTGTTGCTGGACACGGATGCGTTCTTCCGTCGCATTATCGAAGGCCAGGAGTTTCAACACGCGATGTCCACCGCCGAGTTTCATTACTTGTGCGGCCGTTACGTTCACGAGCGCGAACTAAAGCTTGGCATCAAAGACAAGTCACTGCTCGCGGTTGCTTACGAGTACGCTGTTCCGATCTACACTTCATCGCCCGGCGACTCTTCGATCGGTATGAACGTCGCCGCCAAAGCGCTTCAAGGCAACAAGCTCGCTTTTGATCCGTCGCTCGATGTGAATGAAACTGCCTCGATCGTGCTCGCCGCCAAGCGCAGCGCGTTTAAGACAAAAAGCGGAAAAGACAAAAAACATAAAGGACGTTCCGCGGTCTTCATTCTCGGCGGCGGTTCGCCAAAGAACTTCATGTTACAGACCGAACCGCAGATTCAGGAAGTGCTCGGCATTGATGAACGCGGTCATGATTACTTCCTGCAAGTGACGGATGCACGGCCTGACACGGGCGGTCTTTCAGGCGCTACGCCTGGTGAAGCAGTCTCGTGGGGCAAGGTTGATCCCGATCGACTTCCGGATGCTGTAGTGTGTTATCTCGATTCTACTGTGGCGCTTCCGCTCATAACGGCTTATGCTCTTACGCGTCACGAACCGCGTGAACCTAAGCGCCTCTACGAGAAGCGCGACGAGTTCATGAACCTGTTGCAAGCCGAATACAAAAAATCCAAGCGACGATAGCTTGAGGAGCGATCATGGGAGAAGCCACTAACGGCCGTAAGCCGAAGACTTATTACGATTGCGTTAAGTGTCCGGCGTTCTGCTGTTCGGTGTACGAACGCGTGCAGGTCACACCGCGCGATATTCGCCGCCTGGCGAAACACTTCGGCGTGACGGAAGAAGTCGCGACTGTGCGTTACACGAAGCTGTGGGAGAAGGAAAGAGTGTTGCGCCGTAAGCGCGATCCGTTGTTGGGCGAAACGTGCCAGTTCCTCAATTTCGAGACACGTGGCTGCGGGATCTATCACGCGCGTCCAACGGTGTGTCGTGAATATCCGACCACCACACGCTGCGCCTATTACGACCTTTACAAATTCGAGCAGGAACAACAGGACGATCCCAACACCCTGCCGATCGTGCAGATCACTTTTCGTAAAGAAAAGAAGAAGTAAACAAAGCCATCCACAGATTACACATATAGACCTTTCCTGTAGGGGTACTTCTGCGTAATCTGTGGATGGTTTTCTAGTCTGCGATCTGCACTGGTAGCGGCACGCGACGGAAGCCATCGATCCGCTTTAACCAATACTCAGTGAACGGCTGGTAAACGACGCCGTGGCGGCGCGAGGCGTGGTAGAAACCATTCTCGTCAGCGACGACGCCAACGTGCGTCAGACCGCTGAAGAACACGAGCGTGCCAAACTTGTACTGCTCTTCCTCGGCCGGCGCTGCGAAACGGGCGAACAAGTGGCGAGCACTTACTCGTTCGAAATTAATTCCGGTCGCCTGATAGATACTCCACACAAACCCCGAGCAGTCGAATCTGTCTGGTCCAGTGGCTCCCCAGCGATAACGGGAACCCAGGCGCGCACCGATGGCTGCCATGAGCATCGGCTGAAACTTAAGCAGCGGAGCGGAGTTGGTTGGACCAACCGGCGTCGTCACATCGATCACCGGTTTTGTTCTTGTTTCCCAAACCGGTTTGGAATCCGCGACGTTCACGGCTGAGACCAGCGCGAAATCATCGGGCGAGCACGAGACCTCATTGGGGTCGCTTATTGGTTGAATAACACGTGGTCGGGTTTGCGAAAGCGCTGTTACTGAACAGAGTCCGATAGCCACCAGCGTGACCAAAGCGCGACAGACGAGATTTCGTGAATCCATAATTAAACGGGGAACTACCTTCTCCTTGTTAATTTCTACTTTTGTTTATTGCTTGAGTGAGGAGGGCACCGCTAAAAGACTTGGGCATCTTAGCGGCTCAATTAAGGTGTTTCAACCGGCAATGTGACTGTTTCGTGACGAAACACGGCCAACAAATTTGGCCCGCATCGAAAGAAGTCACGAATTCGTTGCGAGCGCGGTCAATCTGAAGGATTTGTAGCCTCGCGGCGACTCACGCACGTTGCACATGCCGATAAAGAACGAATGAAAAAAGCAGAGTAAGAACCAACGTCATGGGGCAGAAAAACTCCTGACGGTCCAAAACCAAAGAATATTGTGTGGTCTAATTAAAGTGAGAATCGTGCGGAAGTACCAGGATTTACACAGCGCGACCCGCATAGTTTAGACCGACCGTGATTATTTTTTGCAGCAACTGATCGTAAGGTATGCCGCTGTGCTCGGCAGAGTCAGCGAAGTCTTCGTTGTGCGCGATCTGAGGATTCGGATTCGCCTCCAACAAATAGAACTGCCCTTCCTCAGTCATGCGGTAATCGAGCCGCGCGTATCCACTCAAGAATAGATAGCGATAGATTCGTTTCGAGAGTCGTTCGAGCGTCTTGTGTTGTTCGGGTGTGAGATCGGCGGCCCGCGTCTTCACGCCGACTCGCTCCTGATAAGCCGGATCCCATTTCACTTTCAACGTGGCGATGTTCTCCGCGCCTTCCGGTAACTTTTCCATCACGAGTTCCCACGGCGCATAAGTCTGAATGTTTTGATTCCCGATCACGCTGACATAAATCTCGCGGCCCTTGATGTATTCTTCCGCGATCGCGGTGGTCTTGTTTTGCCGGTGAATAAAATCCACGCGCTGCGCCAGCTTCTCGTCGTCGTGAACGATCGACGCCTGTGCGATTCCGACCGAGCCCTCCTCACTGATCGACTTCACCAGCAACGGAAACTTCAACCGCTTTGGACGCTTCACTTTTCGATTCATCGGAAACACGGCGAAGTTTGGCACCAGCAGACGGTGATAGGAAAGGATCATCTTCGTGAGGGCCTTGTCGTGCGTCAACGTGAGGCCGCGCGGATTGCAACCCGTGTAAGCCTGCTTCATCAGTTCGAGATAACTGACGACGTGCTGGTCGTAAAGCGGATAACCGTGAAACTCTTCGAGCAGGTTGAACGCGATGTGCGGCTTGTGTTCCAGCAACGCGTTGCCGATCACATTGAGCTGGTTGTAGAGACCGATGGGATAGACCTCGTGGCCCATCTTCCTGAGCGTCGAGGCCACATCAAACTCGGTTTTGATTTCAAACTTTTCTTTGTCGGAAAGACCGTTCAACGAATCGGGAGGCACGAAGTCTTCGTGAACAAGTACGATGATGCGAAGTTTCTTTCGCGGCTCGAAGCTCATACGGCGATGCGATGATAACCCGAGTGGAGCACGTTCATTACTTGCACAGTCAGCACTATCATTACACGTCGACGCGTTTCGCGAAAGGGTGTTGTTACTCGTAGTCGCAAATCTTTGCAACGATCGATCATGTTTTCGAGTACGTGATCGATCGTGTACTGGTGCACGCCGGTGCCTTCGGCAACGATCTGTCGCACTTCGCGTCGCACCTTACGCAGAAAACTCGCTGCGCTTGGTTTTGATTTGTGTCGGGGATCGTCAGAAAAGATCCGGCGCAGATCGCGATCGTAAACAGCGGGCCATTCGAAGTCGTAACGTTCGCGTTTGCGGCGATAGTGTTCGCGCAATGTGATCCGCAACGCTGAGAGTGGTTCGACTTTCGTGCGCGTACGGTTCTTTGGTTTGGTACCCGCGATCTGTTCCATCAACTCGTCGATGTACTCGAGCTTTTGCAACGCGGGCCAGCCACGATAACGGCGCCGCCACTGCAAGCGCGGCGTGAGCCACACGGCGAATGTTTCGGCGAAGTCTTCCGCCGGATGCGCCTGCGCGTACCACGCGGGCAAGTGCAAAACGTAGCGCCGGCTTTTAGGGCGCGGTTTGTAGAAGTCGGGATACGGCTGTGCAAACGAACCGAACAGTTCGCGGTGCTGCCGTTTGAAGTGCAGTCGAAAAGCCGTGTCGAGCGCGTGTCCGGCCTCGTGCCGCAGAATGCGCATGCATTCCTTGTCCGTGCCGCCTTCCACCTCGAGCATCTGCCGGCGTTCGAGTTTCATCAACCGCGGGTGGGCGAGGTAAAACGGGATCGCGATTCCCGGGACTCCGTCGGGCGAAAACCACTCTTCAGCCAGCCAAACATGCGGTTTGAAGCGGATGCCACGGGAGTTCAATTCGCTATAAAGCCGCTTAATGTGAGGTTCGAGAAAGGATCCCTTGATTTTGATTGGCAGATCGCAGATGCGCAGATCTAGCAACTGCTCATCGGTGAGACGTCGCCAGGGGAATCTGTATGTCACGGCGGCACATTCTAGCTGCCTCGCTTAATCCGTTCAAACGTGGTACTTTTCCTGTCCGCCTTGCGCGTTTCTGATAGAGATCAAACCGGGAGTTCCAATGCTAAAAACACTATCAACTATCTTCTGTCTCGTCGTCCTTTCGGTTACCGCGAGTGCCGATACCAAGGTCAAAATTCGCCAGACCAGCGGCGGCCAGACTTACGAAAACACCAGCTACATCAAAGGCAAGCGCCAGCGCAGCGAAAACATGGGCGGCCAGATGGTCACGGTAACGCAGTGTGACCTGCGGCGGAATATCACGATCATGCCGACAACACGGACGTACATGATCCAGTCGTACGATCAACCCTCTACGACGGGTGCCGCGAACACAACCACCACTTCTACCGCAACATCGCAGCCAACGAAAAAGGGTGGCGTTGTGACGTCGACTGTCACCACGCGCGACACTGGTGAGCGCAAACAGATGTTTGGTTATACGGCGCGGCACATCATCACGACGATGGTGATGGACTCAAGTCCTGATGCTTGTAATAGCACGAAGATGAAGATGGAGACCGACGGTTGGTACATCGACGCCGCTTTCGCGCTCGATTGTGATCTCGGCAGCAACTACACGCCTCCGCGCACGCACGCGAGTGGCGGTTGCCAGGACCGTTATCAAACCAAAACGATCGGCACGGCGAAGAAGGGTTATCCGGTTTACGAGAAGATGACGATGTTTGGTCCCGATGGCCGTGAAAGTTTCTCGACGATCAATGAAGTCGTTGAGTTCTCGCAGGCGACGCTGGATCCGAGTTTGTTTGACGTTCCCGAGGGTTATCGTGAAGTGCAGGACTTCGCGAGCATGTACGGCGCGCCATCCGCAGCCGATATGGCGTCTGCTGCTTCAGGCGCCGACACGACAAACATCCCTTCCGCAAATCCGTCAAATTCCCCGTCCACCAAAGCCGCGGAAGCGCTTCCAGCGAAAAAAGCTGGTGTCATTCGCATCGGCGTAGTCACAGTCAAAATTGACAAAGTCACCGAAGGGATGAACGCCGCCAACCTCGCGACTGCGGTTCAGGCCACACTGCAGGAAAAACTCAAAGCACCAAACGTTGAAGCTGTGCCGATCCAGGCAACGGTCCTCAACCAGATCGAAGCCGAAGCACGGCAGAAAGAGTGCGACTATCTTGTCTACACAGCCGTTTCGCTCAAGAAAGGCGGTGGCGGACTCGGTGGCATGTTCGGCAGCACAGCGGCGCAAGTTGCAGCCGCCACAGTACCTTACGGTGGCAGCACCACAGCCGCGATCGCAACCAACACAGCAGCCTCCGTCGTCGTCGCCGACATCAAAGCGCGCGATGAACTAACGGTTGACGTGAGGTTGGAGAAACCCGGCGCAGGCTATCCGGCATTCAGCAAGCAGTACAAAGGCAAAGCAAAGGCAGCAGGTGAAGACATCGTCACACCGCCGTCTACACAAGCCGCACAAGCCATCATCGAAGCAGCGACGAAGCAGTAAACCTGCTCTTGTGCTTCTTGTGCCTCTTGTGGCTTAACTGCCTGGCATGACGCCCGTCTTCAAATACGAAGACGGGCATTGTTTTTCTACGGCACACTCAGCGCACAGCGGACCGCGCGCTTTGCAGGTCCTTCGCCCGTGAAAGATCATCAGGTGCGGGAAGATCACCCAGTCTTTTCGCGGCACGATCTCGATCAGGTCCAGTTCGATCTTCTCCGCTGTCTTCTCCTGCGAGAATGCCAGCCGGTGCGACAAACGCGTAACGTGCGTGTCGACGACGACGCCCGCTTTGATCCCAAACGCATTACCCAAAACGACGTTCGCTGTCTTGCGCGCGACGCCCGGCAGTTCGAGTAACTCATCCATCGTGTGCGGCACCTCGCTGCCGTATTGCTCAATCAACATCTTCGAGGCGCCCTGGATCGACTTCGTCTTGTTGCGAAAGAAACCGGTCGAGTGAATATCTTTCTCCAATTCACTCGCCGGCACCTTCAGATAGTCTTCCGGTTTGCGGTACTTGCGAAACAAGTCCGCGGTGACAATGTTCACGCGTTCGTCAGTCGACTGCGCCGAGAGAATCGTCGCGATCAGAAGCTCAAACGGGTTAGTGTGGTTGAGCGCAGTTTTCGCGTCGGGATATGCACGTTTCAATCGGCGAGTCACTTCCCTCACCCGTACTTTCAGCTCTTCCACACTCTCGCGTTTGGCCATTGATTATCCTGTCCTCTTCAGTTTTCCGGTTTTCTTGGCCCATGCTTCGATGCGCACGAAGGCCCAGAGTCCGAGTGGCAACAGTATTGCACCCATCAACCCGAGAATCAGCAACTCGTGTGTGACTGCTGACAAGGGCGCACCGGCCAAATACTCCGCCGTCGAGTTGGGATTGCCAACGCCGAACAATTTGCGGCACGCCGACAGTGTGTAAGTCGCGGGCGACTCTGTCGAGAGTGGTTGCAGCCAGCCGGGCAAGACTTCGATTTCATAATAAACTCCTGAAACCAGCAGAAGCGAGCCTTGAAAGATGTGCGTTGCTTCCGCGCCTCGCTCCGCGCTCATCACGGGAAAGATGGCTGCAAACAGACCAAGGCCCACGAACGCCATCGTACTCACGGCCAACACCACCAGCACGCCGAAGAAGTTCACGCCGCGCAAGTGCAGGTTGGTGAAAAGCATCAGGCCAACCAGCACGATCACACTCGTCACGATGCTATTCAGCAAAGAGAACAAACTAACGCCGAGCAGATGCACCGCTCGCAAAACCGGCGCCATGAACGTGTACTCCAGCGTCCCTTCCCAACGTTCGTACGCGATCGACATCGCGATCTCGTTGTATAGCCAGGAGAGATAGTTCCACAACAACGCACCGACAACGAGTTTCAGCGTGAGTTGATAGTCGTTCTGCGCGACGCCGATCAACGCCACTGTCGCTGACGTCACGAGGGCGTAGAAGTTGAACACGATGACCCAGCCGATGTACCGGCGGGTGATGTGCCACCCGCGGAACAGGAAGGCCCATGTTTGTCTTAATGCCGCTTCCATCGTTGTTCTCCTGGCAATCCGTAACCCAGCATGCTGACCTCGCCGCTATCGGCAGTCAGCAACGTGGACAGAATGCGGATCAAACTCGACTTACCCGAGCCATTCGGACCGAGAAGACCATACGTTTCGCCCTCCGCAACGCTGAACGAAACGTCGTCGACCGCCCAGAGCTTCGTCGACTTACGGAACCCGTTTCGTTTGCGAAAACACTTGCGCAGGTTCCGCACCTGAATAGCCTGGTTTTGCATGATCACCTCGAAAAGTGGACACCAAAGGGCCACTGAAAAACGATTGATTTGTTTGAGAAGGAAGTTTGCGACTGAGCGTGCGTCGATCCGCCCGCAGCCTACTGCAAGCGAATTGACTCAACTCCAGCCGCGAAGAGACGCGGAGGAGTTAAGCTCGGAACGACCAGACTGGTCTCATTTTGAGGAGGAGAAATTTTTTCATCCTGATTACCTGTGCTCAGGAGACTAGCGGAAGAGGTCGGACTTGGCAAGTAAAAGCACCCAACTCAAACCGGACAAACGTACCTTAGTAGTAACAATCGAACGGTTAACACTTTACGTCTCAACCCACTGACAGAAATGGGCACCGTCGACGATCTCTCCAATTGAGCCTCAAAGTTGGTGGCACTTTGAAGAAAGAACACGAAACAAGGTCTATCGCGACGACACACGCAACCGAATTGACCTGCCTGACCGATTACGAGTCGAAAAGACCGTGTGCATCAAAGCCCCACGCAACATGCCGTATGAAAGAATAATGCGAGTAATGGATGGTCCAAAAGGCGCTGGCTCCGAGCCAATCGGTCTGCAACTGGACGATTTGAAGTAAACCTCTGCTCGTTGTGGAACAGTTTGTGCAATAGGCCCTGACTTCTGGTCCAACCTTACCAGCAGGGTGGACCAGAGTGAAGGGATTAGTACGAGTTACACAATTTATTTCGTCCCGTGACTCTCAGCACGGCGAAACCCCTCCTGGCGGTCTGCATTGACCGGGCGTTTCCCCATCGCTGCGCTCAATCCCACCTTTGACCGCCATGAACGAACATACAACACAAGTCTATCCACACAAGTCAGCCTGGCTTTGGCCTCCTGCAGTTGCTGATCACGGTTGCTGTTGTTTCCGTGGTGGCGGCGCTCGCATTAATGGGCGCAGTGAGGACGGAGTCTCCCTTTTAGAGTTAATTCTTGTCCTTGCGATTATGGGGACAGTTGTTTCTATAGGGATACTTCAAGTCGCGTCGATGCGCAGACTGAATAGCTCGACTGCCATTCCACTTCAAGTCAAGATTCAGTTACGACTTGCCAGGCAGCAGGCCATGTCACAGCGTCGTGCTGTGACCCTTCAGTATGACGACCAGACAAAACAGGTCTTAATAATCAGACAACCAGCGGCTGGAAAAGCAGTCCTCAGCTTACCTAATTTCCCGAACGCCACGGGTAGCGTTCAAGTAAGCAGTACGACGTTGACAGGAAACGGCGTGGATCCTTCTGAATTGACCTATGGCCTGCCCGTTTCAATGTCGAGCACTCTTAGCGATGGCACGTCGCTCACCTCGTTACCTGGTAACAAAAAGGTCAACATCACTTTCCAGCCCGATGGCTCCGTCATAGACGCGAATGGAAATCCTGTTAATTTCGCGCTCTTTTTCTACAACTCGAAAGCTCCAAGCTCGACCGCCAGCGCCGTTTCGGTTCTCGGTAGCGCCGGAAGAATAAAAACCTGGAGCTATAACGGCAGTACCAATAAATATGTCGAATGACAACTCAGGCATGGCCTCCCACGCTTCTGATCGCTCACAAGCCGGGTTCACCTTGATCGAGATGGTAGCGGCCATGCTCATCATGATGATCGCGCTATTGGCACTGGCTGCAACCATAGCATTCGCACTTGCAGTGAGCAATAAAGGGCGCACTGTGACGAACACTAAGCTGCTCGTTGTTTCAATCCTCGAGCAGATGGAGACATTAAGAAATACAAAGCAGTTGACCTACGCGCAGATTAGCAATGCGGGTCATGTGGACAATACTGGGGCGACCCAGAGCTTTGAAGGCTTCCCTAACGATTTCAGAGAGATCTCCATGAATCCCGGGCCGGACGGGATTTTCGGCACTACGGATGATTTCGTGGATGCTGGACCTGACGCGACCTACGGTACGAACGATGATTTCGTTAATCCATCTCTAGCCCGTCCTGGCTACACGAGGCAGATTCTCATCACGCCCTTAAGCGACAACCTGAAAAAAATTCAGGTCACTATTCAGTCTCCGAGCCAGAGCGGTGGAGTCGATTCCATCGTGGGCATTAGCTACTTGAATAACGACGCGCACAGCAACTTTCTTCCCTGACGGTGGAGGCGGGCATTGTTAACCATGAAGAATAAAAGAACGCCGGATGATTCAAGCGATCAAGCGGGCTTTTCATTAATGGAACTGCTGGTCGTTATCAGCCTCTTAATAATAGTCATGGGGTCAGTCCTGTTACTGTTGAAAGACGGCATTAAACTGAGCGCCGTGACCTACGAGATGACCGAGGCGCAGGAGAGCTTACGAACTGCGCAGGAGTACATCAACAGAGACCTGATGACGGCAGGCGACGGTCTGAGAAACATCAATAACATCTGTCTCAGCTCGAACTTCGTTAACAATTATCTGACGAAAAATAATACAGGCAGCTCGTGCGGAACAGGCCTGGTGAACCTGCCGTTAATCCAGTCTGATAACGATTTGCCCGGTACGACCACCGTGACCGGGACGAACCCTCTGGTAAAGGTTCGTTCCAATCCTGCGGCGACAGACAGGATCACGATTCTCCAGATCGACCCGAGCTTTACGCCCATCACACTACCGCCAAATGCAATCGTCCCGTCGGGTGCAAACATCAGTGTTTCGGCTGCGGACATTAACAAGTTCAATGAGGGGGAAATCTATTTCATAACGTCCTCTGCCGGAGCCACTTTCGGAACCATCACCAACAAGAACACCAACAGCCGGAACTTGATCTTCGCAGCCAGCGACGTCTTTGACCTTAATAAACCGGGCAATGGCGGGCCTATCAATATCGTGTCGGACAAAGGAACGCTGCCGACCACAATCATGCGGATGCGCATGATTCATTACTTCGTGAACGAGAACGGATTGCTCGTCAGGCGAGTCTTAGGCGTAGGCGGCGGGAGCGGATACGTTGATTCCGTCATCGCAGAGCACGTCGTTAACCTGCAATTTCGCTACTTTCTGAACCTGTTCGACGATACGGGCTTCGTCGGGCAGCCCGTTGCCCAACTGAGTACAGAAGAGGAGCAGGCGGCTGTTCGTCAGGTAGAGGTTACAGTGACGACCGAGACTGTCCACGCAGTTTCTAATGGTCAGACACAGACCGTAAGTTCGACGACCACCACCAGCGTACGCAACCTGCAATTCCGCGAAGCCCTATAAGCGATGTGAGAAGGATGCTTTCTGATTTGATGGGAGGAAAGTTCGCCATGGATAGCCAACTAAATTTTTCGATCATTCGTAAATCCTACGAAGAGCGACCCGGAGAGCGCGGCGGAGCTTTGCTCACATCACTCTTAGTCTCAATACTGCTGGCTGGCATCTCAGTGGCCATTCTGGCAGCCGTTACTAACGAAATCCGCATCGTGCACAGCGACACGCAGCGCACGAGAACCTTTTACGCGGCAGCCGCAGGCATGGAAAAAATGACCAGCGACTTTAGCGCGCTGTTCACAAGAACTTCAAAGCCCACACAGACGCAACTGGATGTTATTGCCGCTTCCTACCCCGGCGAACTCACAGCGGAGGGCTTTACCTTCTCCCAAACTATGACGCTTGATTCTGCAACGCTGCTCAAAATGCAGCAGTCTCAAGGTATCGCAGACGGTTCGAACCCCTTCGTGCAGATTCCGAGCGGGCCATTTGCCGGCCTCCGCGCCTCCATCACTCCTTACAAGATGACCGCTACGGCAACACAAACAGCCTCCAACATACAGGTAGGTCTCGAGCGGGAGATGAATAACTATTTGATACCGCTCTTCCAGTTCGGCATGTTCAGCGACAAGGACATCGAACTGCACCCTGGGCCTCCTTTTGTCTTCAACGGGCGCATACACACCAACGGTAATTTGTATCTCAACGGTGACGTTACCCTCCGCGACAAAGTGACGGTCGCAAACGAACTGGTTTATGACGTGCTGCGCAACGACAGCACCCGCAGTGGGGCAAACGTCCGTATGGTTGTAAATTCGATTAACGTGTCCCTGACAATGGGCAGCGTCAAGACCGGCCCGAATCTTCCCGGAACGACAGCCGGCATGCGCGGGTATCATCCTGGATCACCGAATGGAACCGACAACACCAGTTGGAAAAACACTTCTGTAGCCGCTGCCAAGTCCGGGCGCAACAATCAGTTTGGCGGTCAGTTATTAACTCGCTCGACCGGATCTTCTCCTCTGTTGCTGCCCTTGCAACTGGGAGGCAATCCGACGCGTGAGCTGATTAAACGGAGTGTTGCGGGAGAGACAGTTCAAGACCCGATTCTCAATCAGTCCCGTTACCATACCAAAGCGCAGATACGTATTCTGATTGATGACGAGGGCGGCGCAACTAATGCCGCAGGCATCCCCGCAGGCCAGGGCGTAAACCTCTCTACGTTTGACCCGATCACTCTCGGTGGCGGGAAGGCGCTGCTTCCCGTTAATGATAACGGCACTTATGCGAGTACAACTAACTGGATCCAGGGTAATCCGTTGTTGTCCTTGTTCAAGACCGCGGAAACGGTTCGTGGAATCCGCAGCTATAGCGTCCCGGCGCTCGTACTCAACCCTAACTACGCCGATCCGCTTGCCCCTGGTTACGCGTCAGTGCCGAAAAGTCCGAATGGTGGTGTGATACCGCCGGGTTCAGGCGTACAGGGCCGCATTCTGATTCAGATTGTCGACCAGAACGGCGTGGCAAGAGATATTACAAGGGAAGTCCTCAGCATGGGGATGACCCAAGGAGAGCCGAACGGGATCGTTTATTTGCAGCGTCCGTTGTGGGCTGCGTTCATGCAGGGCAATCGGGACCGCGACGGAGGAAAAAGAAACCTCGAATTCCTGACCTCTGATTCGACTTCAAGATGCATCGCTGATGGGGAAATAAACTCCAGTAACTTCTCCATTGCCTCTGGCGGTTACTACAACACCTCCTCCAATAGTGTGGACGATGATTCCCATACATCTACTTCACCTTTCATGCCCACGCAATTCGTCCGCAACGACCGTTTTGATGCGACGAGCATGAACGCGATAGTTCCAATCAACGTCTATAACCCGAGAGAAGGCTGGATAGATGCCGATCTCAGTGAGAGCAGCATCTACGAGCGCGGATTGACCAGTGTCATAGAGATAAATATGAGGAATCTGGCGCGCTGGGTGGACGGCGTTTACGATGGCAACCTGTTGTCCGGGACCAATGCTGTGAGCACCAATATTGATGGCCGTGAGGGCTACATCCTTTATATCTCAGACAGACGCGGCGACAAGATTAAGTCTGAAGTAGACCGTGGGAACAACACCGTACAGATGACCAACGGTACGGTAGACAATGAAGACATCTATGGTCCCAACGGTTCTCTTGACCCAGGCGAAGATGTCCTTGACGCCGGTCCCAACGTTGCTACCGGCCTGCTTAAAAAGGGAACCCTGCAAAAAGACGTTACGGAACTGCCTGACCCGAATGGTGGAACCATCTGGCCCTTAACAACCAACACGACTACATTCAGAACTACGCGCGCGCAAACGGTTTCGAGTTGGACCAATCCAAACAACTACTTCCGGCGTGCCGTACGTCTGTTCAATGGCCAGAACCTGCAGGTAACCGGTGCTGCTAACAAGCTCTCGACAACCAAAGGCATCTCCGTTGCGACCGAGAATATGGTCTACATTTGGGGGAGCTATAACACTACAGGAATTTCCAGTGCTCCTTCTTCAGGTACGGCGACTCTTAACGACGGTGGCTATTCGGGCAATCAGGTGCCAGCGTCAATAGTTGCCGACGCCTTCTTCCCCTTATCGAAGACGTGGTGCGACAGCATGAGCGCGATGTATCCCGAAGGTGGCAATTCCGGCAACACGATGAGGACGGCTGATGTGAGTGTTGCCAGCACTTCGGAGGAGACTTCTGTGCGTGCCGCAATCATCGCCGGCACTAACATGTCTGCACTGACGGGTGACCCTGACGCTGGCAACGACGCGGATTCGCGCCTGAGCGGAGGCATGCACAACTTCCCGCGCTTTCTCGAAAACTGGCTCACTCCGCAGCGCCGTTGGAACTTCGTAGGCTCTTTCTGCCCGCTTTATTATTCAACGCAAGCACTCGGGCCATGGATTTATCTGGACCAGCAAATCTATGGCGCGCCGTCTCGTAACTGGGCCTTCGATACAACCTTCCGCGACATAAACCGTTTACCCCCAGGCACGCCAATGTTTCAGTACATCGAAGCTACTGGCTTCCGGCAGGTTCTTCAGTAATTAGAGGACAGAGTTAGCGCCGGCCGTGCGCAATTTTGAGGGCTTCAGGGAGACTGCGGAGGCGTAGCATTGCGAGGACGCCGAGGAAGGGGCCAGGCGCGAGAATCATGAAGGCGTAGCGCCACGTTACGAGATCCACAACCTTCGGAATCAGTTCGATCGAGATCGTCGTCAACAAAAACCCGACACACATCTGCAACGTCAACGCCGTGCCGATGTACTGCGGATCTCCGAGCTCTGTGACACACGAGGAGAACTGCGCGGAATCAGCAACGACACTCGCGCCCCAAATCACCGCCAGCAACAACAACGGCAGCGCGCTGCCACCATACAAAAAACCAACCAGCAAACAACAACTGCCACTGATCGCCATGGCCCACGACGTAACAACCGTGCGCCCCACGCGATCCGCAATCAAACCTGCCACAACACATCCAATCGCACCCGCGCCAATCACGAGAAACGATCCAACCTCCGCGAGGATCGGATTTCCCTTTTGGGCTGTCACGCTGGCGCGAATCATCACCGGAATCCAGATCCACATCCCATACAGTTCCCACATGTGCCCGAAGTAACCAAAGCTCGCGAGCCGCACGCCGCGATTCTTGAACACCTTGACGATCTGCGTCAGATCGAAACTCGCGGGCGGCAACGCGTATGGACCATCAGAGACAAACAGCAACACGATCAAGCCACCAAACACTGACAGCAGCGAAACAAACAGCACGTTCATGCGCCAGTTAGAACTGCCGAGCGCGTTGACAAGATAAGGAGTCGCTTTGCCCATCGTCAGCGCACCGACCAGAACACCGAGCGCCATACCGCGACGTTCGCGAAACCACGTCGCCATCAGCTTCATTCCCGGCGGATAAACACCCGCGAGACAAACACCAGTCAGAAACCGAAGCACGATTGCTGTTTCAGGTTGATGAGCGTAGAGACCAAAGAAAGCGTTGGTAAGTGCGCCCAGCAGCGCGCAGATCGCAAACAGGTGTCGCGTTGTGATGATGTCAGCGAGATTTAAGGTGGCACTGAGCAGCGTGCCGACGACGAAACCGAGTTGGACTGCGTTGGCCAGCCAACTGACCTGACTACTCGAAAGGTCCCATTCACGCGAAAGAGCAGGCACGACCGCGGAACCGGTGAACCACAGCGCCATGCCAAACAATTCCGCGATGGAGAGTAGAGCTAATGCAC
>DATNJO010000516.1:0-4075 GCA_035603895.1 Pyrinomonadaceae bacterium | reverse complement strand
GATCAAAGACTTAGATGGACTCTTGGCAAACATCATGTTCCGGATGGAGATGATGCTGGAAGAATTAACCCTAATTAAGGATGAGAAAAAGATTGAATACTTGAAGCCTATCTTAAACTTGGCAAGTCGCCACAAAAGATTAGTTATAGCAACTCTGAACTACGACAATGGAATTGAACTTCTTTCGAGAGTAGCTGGGATCTCTTGTAGTACAGGTATAGAGAGCTGGACAAAGAAAGGAGTTTTCGAGTTTCCAGATGACGGAATAGAGCTTATCAAACTTCACGGGTCGAACTATTGGTTTTGGAGTAAGGGAGTAAGTACGTATGACGAAAGACTTCCTCGTAGTGAGATTCGATTCAAATCTCACTTCGAAGAAAAGTTGTCAACTACAGCTTTAGTCTATACCCCGATGGTTCTTTTCGGTCAACGAAACAAACTAACGACTGAGGGTCCTTTCCTCGACTTACTCAGGGAGTTCGATGAGCAATTACAACAAACCGAGACACTTACTGTTGTCGGTTATTCTTTCCGGGATACGCACATAAATTTTTATATTTCCAAGTTCTTGAATCGATATGGAGGCAAGATAAGAATTGTTGACCCAAGTTTTGAAACGTCGGACGTCGAGTATGTACAGTATTTGCGAGATCTGCGAAAAAACAGATCTGCTCAAATTGAAGTCATCAACAAGTATGCTGGCGATGCTGTAAAGGACCTTTATCCGGTCTGATATAAGCTTTGCATTTGAATTCGCCCTGAGATGAACGTCTAGGAAGATTGGCAGAAAGGAGTGGGCGTCGAAGGAATCTAGGTAAGACTATGCTTGACCCACTTGTAATTGTAATCACCCGACAGGAAGTCGAGTCGGTAAATATCACCAGGCCTTTGAATCTGCTGCAACCTCTTCTTGCGTCGCCGCAGACGGCAAGAAGTCACTTCGAGAAAATAGACGTCGCATTTGATGGTTACGACGATGATACCCGCGAGTTGTTTGAGATCCCCGATGTGCGTGACTTTGTCTTTAAACTGGACGAGGCTTTCCCATATTGGTTTTATTTTTTGTCCAAGAACGATCTGGGTTTGCAAGCGCTAATCCTCTGTTTCATGCCGCCATATCTAACTGAAGAGGCGAAAGCGCAAGTGTTTCCCGAAAGACTGCAACCACTCTTGCTGAAACGCTGGTTTCCCGCCATGAATTATGTTTGTGAGTTCGTCAAAATGCCGAAGGAAGAGGTTGTACGTCTGACGAACCGAGTGATGAACTACATAGCAAAGGGTAGATTGCCGGATATCGAAGGAATTGAAATTGCAGACTTCGATCTGAGTTCAAACTAGTTCTTGTCCATACTGCCTCTATGGGCGGAGCTCTTCAAGAACGGTGAGCCTTGAATGGCAAGGACGCTACGAGTACCCACCTACCCCTAGCGCCTAAAAGCGTCACCGAGCCTTTGCCCCCGCTCGGATCGATAACGCTCACTGTGGAGCGTCGGTGCGGTGCTATATGGTGAGGTCACTTGTGGTGAGGTCACCAGCGCCCGACGCCCCCGAGCCTCATGCGTCGCTGGGCATACGCGTAAGGCTGCGTCCCACTCTCATGTGTTGCGAGCGTCCGCGTGGAGGCTTTCTCAAATCTCGGGAATCTTCTCTGCGTAAAGTTGGCCTATGATTGCCGCAATCAGAATGCGCTTTAACAACACTTCAATCGAGACGCCAAGCCTATTGGCCCACTCACGCAGGAACGCCCAATCTTTCGGCTCAATATCGCTAGGTGTTAGTGTTACGATTGCGTAAGGGCTTTCGCCGTGAGTATGAGAGTGCGTGATAGTATTATCCGGCATGGTCGATTCCTTTCCCTAAACCAGTTAGGAGTCGGCTGTGTAGGGTTGGCGAGTGTTACCAGCACTTGCCAGCCCGCTCTTTTGCTGCGGGCCACTATGGAATGTGGATTTTCGCTTGTCAAGGAAATTATGGCGACACGCCATAGTTTTCCAGAATGCCATACTTTGGGCTATGAAGATCATCAGCACGGCTGAGGCAGCGCGTCGATTAGGTGTGACGCCTAATAGAGTGCGAGCGTTGATTGAGGCAAAGCGCCTGAAGGCGTTTAAGTATGCACGCGAGTGGCTGATCTATGTGAAAGACCTTGACGCAGTGAAGGATCGAAAAGTCGGGCGTCCGCGTAAGTCGCGCAAGAGCGCAAAGCGATAATGTCTCGCAGACCGTTCACCTATACCAGTCTTTCAATAACGGCTGTGCACGAATAGTGACTAAAAACGCAGATTTATTGTGCTGCTCTGAATGTCCGTGATTCTTCACTTCCAAAGAATCTTGTAGAGGTCTGGGAATAACGCGACAAAAATCGTGATTGGCGCAACCAAGACCGACTCAGAATATCTAAGAAGAACCTGCCTACCTCAGTCTGGTGTTTGGGAAGGGAATTATGGGTTGGAGAAGGATCGCTGGGATTACGGAAATCAATTTGTTAGTTCGATTTCATCATCAATGATTTGTTCGACAGGAATTTCTACGAGGCGGGCATAGGCGAGCAGGATGACGAGCGGCGGTTCGTTCTTGTCGAGTTCGTACTTGGAAATAGTCGTATGGTCGATCAGAGCTTGAACACCAAGTTGTCTGACCAACTCTCCTTGAGACACTCCTAAGCTGCGCCGGATTTGCAGGAGCTTCTTTGCAAGATGTTTCGGACGGGGTCGCGAGTGTCCCATAGTTTTTTAGATTTCGGTGAAAGAAGTTGATTTGTGCGAATGACTGAGACGTCTACAGGCGGCAGTCCCCAAAAGAAATCAAGGCAAGTTATCCAGTAGCATTACCGGTAATCGAGGATCTGCGGATTGTATAGCTCGTCTGCGAACTCTGTGATAAAGGCTTCCGCCTGTTCTCTGTTCTTGAATATAAACGCCGTATTGAAGTCTGTAGAGAACAGCCTCGGAATACCCGATATGTAACCTTGAAATGTCACTATTATTATTGCTGTCTCTGTTTCTCCGCCTTCGGCATCAATCCGCCGTAATCGTTCCATCATTGCCTGATTAATTGCCTCAGCATAGAGTTCGTCCGCATTAGGAATGCGACCGACCTCCAACAAGTGAACGTTAGTGCCAAGAATTGCGAGCAAAGCTAGTCCTTGTCCATCAGTTCCTATTTCTGCATCTTCTGGCACATCCAGTAACCAATCGAGCAGTTCATGTTTAGTCGTTGGCATTAGAGGCCTCTCTTTCTTCTTGCATTAGAAGTTGACCGGAAGTAAGTCTTGGCATCGCGCGGCCAACTCGCTTCCAGTCGGCACTCGAATCTGAGTGGCTTAGTTGCAAGTTGGCCCGCGATTGTCTTCCAAGCACTTATTTGGCTTTGGCCTTCTCGATTAACGCGATCTCTTTTGTGAGCGCGTCACGAAAGCGCGTGAGAATGGCAATAAGCAAATTGATTTTGGCCAGAGATCGACGTCGCTCTCGCTTAGTGCCCAAAAAGAATTCAATCTGGACTCTGCGCCGACAATCGGCAATGGTAAGCATGTTGTGGCCCCACCTGTATTCGCCCTCATTGGAGGATTCAACCTCAGCGAAGATATGTGATGTAAAACCGGTTGAGACAGGCGAGAGGAATGAACGCTTGCGAAGAGAGAAAACATTTTTCATGTTAGCAACCTCGGAGGAGATGATTACGTTAAACCTCCGTGTCTCTGGGGCAAAACGATTGTAGTGTCGCGCCTATTGAGAGACAGGGAGGCTGGATACGCCAGGAACGCAGCGTGCGGCTTATCTGGTCCAATGCATCAGCTTTGATTTTATGGACCAGGGCCGGCGTAATCTTTTTTGTTGGTGGTAACTCCAACGGAATAGCCGACAGCTACTTCCTCCCCAGGTGCGGGAGTTTGGTCGACAACTAATCCGGGTTGAAGGGTTGAATCGTAACGTGTCGCCAATCGTCGAATATTCAAGTTAGCGGCATGAAGCTTCTTCTCGGCGTCTTCAAAGGTCAGTCCTTTGAGCAATGGCACCTTGATTTGAGCTGGTCTAGACCGACGCTCCCGTTGGACGTCAAGTCTCAACGCCAA
>DATNJO010000515.1:0-3535 GCA_035603895.1 Pyrinomonadaceae bacterium | reverse complement strand
ATGTTCTCGATGATGACCGTTCGATCGACCAAGCCCTCGGGCGCCTCGCGATAACGGGCCACGCGAACTTTATCTCTGGCGTACGCATACGCGATGTAAATGAAGTGATTGCTGCTGAACTGCGGATGCAATGCGAGGCTCATCAAGCCGCTCTCGCCTGTGGATTCGACATCCGGCATTACAAACAACGGTTGCGGTCGCAGAGTTCCCTTTTCGATAACTCGCACTCTTCCGGGACGCTCAGTGAAGATCAAACGGCCGTCAGGAGTCCAAACGAAGGACCACGGGACTTCTAGTCCACCCGCGACCTTTTCAACCTTGAAACTTGTGTTTGCTTGTGCGGAACTTGCGACTTCACCAGCGCCACGTCCTTGAGGCGCTCGGTCGCAGGCCACGCAGAGAAATATAGTAAGAGCGACGAGAAAACCCGAAGAGATTGATGACACGAAAACCCCTTGCGCCCTAGTGCTGAATGTACTCGTGAAGCAGCTTGATCTCGTCTCCCTGTTCGCCGACTTCGACGCGCAGGAGATCGCGCATTGAAAGCATGCCGACCCAGCGTTCACCGTCGACCACCGGCAGGTGACGAGTACCAAACAACTCCATCCGTTCGAGGGCCTGGTGGGGAGTTTCATCACACTGGATCACGGCCCGTAACTCGCTGGTCACTTCTCCGACTCGGACCGTTTGCGGATCACGCTGTGGGACGACGATGCGATTCATGACGTCGCGCTCGGAAAACACGCCGAGCAGTTTGCCTTCATCATCGATCACACAGACCGCGCCAATGTTTCGTGCAGCCATAAATTCCGCGGCCTCCTGCACGGTGGCAGAAGCCTTTGCCGAGTAAGGCTCGCGGTTGCGTATCACGTCGCGGATCAGCATCGCATTTGCCTCCTGATTTTGGCTGTAGGGGTTGGAGGCCATTATAGATAAACACGAGGCTTGTGTCTCTAGTTTTGATGGTTAGATAGTCTGCTAATTGGGTTTTCTCTTTGCAACCTCTGAGTCTCTGTGTCTGCTCTGAAAAAGATCGGCGCCACACGAGACACGGGGAACGTTCTGCGACAGTCTGCGCAGGGTCATATCGAAACTGCGAAAGCGGCGAGTTAGGCTGCTTGCGGCAGTTCTTCGAGAGTTACCTTTAGGCCGAGCATTTGTAAACGACGTACGTAGTAGTCGCGTTGTTGCTCGACATGACGACGATCAAAGTAATCACCGCCGAGTTCGGTGTAAGTTTGATCGTTCTGCAAAACATGAAAGATAATCACCAACAGAGAATGGCCCACTGCCACCAAGGCTTTCTTGCGACCAAGTCGCTTGACCAGCCGATGGAATTGACTGCTCAAATAGCAGTGCTTCTTCAGACTCGCACCCCAGGCTGCTTGCACCAGGGCCGAACGCAAATAAGTATTGCCTTTGCGCGTCCGTCCGGAGAGGCGTTTACCACCAGTTGCTTTATTACCAGGACATATCCCGGCCCAACTGGCCAAGTGTGCCGCATCCGCAAAGACGGAGGCCATTTCGATCCCGATCTCTGCCATGATTACTTCCGCTACGCGAGGCCCGATCCCAGGAATGCCATCCAGCAGTTCGCGAGCTCGGGCCAGCTTAGGGTTTGCTTGCACATACTTATCGATCTCGCTGGTGACACGGGCATCAGCAGCTTCCAGCTGTTCCCAACGGCTCAACAACTCGCCCAACACAAAGCGTTGGTTCACCGTCAAACGTCCATGCAGCGCTTGCTCCAAAGCGAGACTCTTCTCTTTGAGTTTGCCCCGCGCCAAGGCCGCCAATTTCCGCGGGTCGCTTTCGCCTTTAGCCAAAGCCTTCAGGATCATCCGGCCGCTGACTCCCAACGCATCGCTGGCCACCTGTCCCAGTTTAAGGTTGCCACTCTCCAACAGTTTCTGGATGCGATTGGCAACCGCCGACTGCTCTCGTACTACGCTCTCGCGATAGCGCGTCAGTTCCCGCAACTCGCGAATTACCGGCGGGGGAATAAAACTGGGCTGCAACAAACCATGGCGCAACAAGTCCGCCAACCATTCCGCGTCTTTGACGTCGGTCTTCCGCCCTCGCAGCGCATGCGCATGTTCGGGATTGATCAGAATCACCGTCAGCGCGTCTTCCAAAATATTGAAAACCGGCTTCCAGTAAACTCCGGTGCTTTCCATCGCCACATGCGTGCACTGGGCTGCTACCAGCCAGTCCCGCAACTGCAACAGCTCAGCCGTCATGGTCGAAAAGGTACGCTTCTTCTTTTCGCCATTCGCCAAAATCAAACACGCCACCAACATCTTGGCGTGCACATCAATACCGCAACACACTGGATGAACGACTTGCATTTGCGCTCCTGTTCTCCAGCGGGGAAAGCCTCCAAAAGAAAGATTCTGCTCTACAAGTTTACGCGCGCGCGTAACACTATTCGCTGGTGCCTCGAAAAGGCTTTCGGATCAAACTCTGTGTCGGGCTCGGCGAGCAGTCACCGGCGCCAGTCACTTTCGATCTCCAGTCCACGCTGGTTGGAGCTAGCTTACTTCAAAGATCAACTTTTTCATGTTCGGTGGTGCACCTCGGCGCATGCTTAACTCTGTGGTTTTCAATCATTCCGAAAAAAAACCACAGAGACACAGAGACTCAGAGGTTGCACAGAGAGGAGATTTGAAGGCTAGAACAAACTGGCCTGTGCGGACGGGCGGCGGAAAGTGGTGGTGGCGGAAGTTTCGTGAGTGCGTTTCTTGTTAAAGCCCAAACGCGCGCTATGAATTTTGAAGAGTCGTTCGGTAGCGGCCCAGTACTCGCCTTTGCCCCGCATTCTTTCGCCAAAGACACTTGAATTGAGCTTGCCGCCACGTGCTTCGCGAATTCGATTCAGCACGCGCTCGGCTTTGGTCGGTAACTTCTCGCGCAAGCGTTCTTCAAAATAAGGAGCAACATTCCCGGGCAGGCGCAACATGTTGATGAAAGCGAGCTGTGCTCCCGCTTCTTTCGCGCGTTTCAATAGCTCGGGAATGTCTGATGACAGACCGGGGATCACAGGCGCGATGCCGATGCCGACCGTGATGCCCGCGGCCGCGAGCGCTTCCATCGCGTGAAAGCGCGCTTCCGGCAAAGGCGCGTACGGCTCCACCGCTCTCGCGGCTTCCACATCAGTGAACGGAATCGTGAAGAACACGCCGAGCTTTGCGTTACGCGACAACTCCTGCAACACATCGATGTCGCGACGAATCATCGCCGACTTCGTGATGACGCCGACCGGCTGCCGAAACTCAGCACAAACTTCAAGACACTGCCGCGTGAGTTTGTAATTCGCTTCCAATGGTATGTAAGGATCAGAAGTGAACGAGAAAACGATCTCGTCGCCTTTCCACGAAGGCTTCATCAACTCTTTGCGCAACAGTTTCGGCGCATTCACTTTCGCGATGATCTTTCGGTCGAAGTCCGTTCCGGCGCCGTAACCGAGATACTCGTGCGTCGGACGACTGAAGCAGTAGGTGCAACCGTGAATGCAGCCGCGATAGCAGTTGACGGT
>DATNJO010000514.1:0-2690 GCA_035603895.1 Pyrinomonadaceae bacterium | reverse complement strand
GGCACCTCGATGTCGGCTCATCGCATCCTGGGGCTGAAGAAGGTCCCAAGGGTTTGGCTGTTCGCCAATTAAAGCGGTACGTGAGCTGGGTTTAGAACGTCGCGAGACAGTTCGGTCCCTATCTGGTGTGGGCGGAGCAGGTTTGAGGGAATCTGTCCTTAGTACGAGAGGACCGGGATGGATCCACCTCTAGTGTACGAGTTATGGCGCCAGCCGTAGCGCTCGGTAGCTAAGTGGAGCATGGATAAACGCTGAATGCATCTAAGCGTGAAGCCAGACCCAAGATTAGACCTGCCAGTGAGACTCCTTGTAGACCACGAGGTAATAGGGTGGATATGTAAGCGCAGTAATGCGTTCAGTTGACCACTACTAATCAGTCCCTTGGCTTGACCATAAAATTTACTCAAGCAACAAGCAACGTGCGCTTGCACGTGAGGCTTGCCTAAGCAGTCGCTATTCGATTTCTGAGATCTCCCACGGGAGATCTCAACAAGTTTTCCGGTGATTTTGTCGGCAGGGTCACACCCGTTCCCATCCCGAACACGGAAGTTAAGCCTGCTGGAGCCGATGGTACTGCGCGGGAAACTGCGTGGGAGAGTAGGAAGTCGCCGGGATTAATTCAAAAGCCCGCTCGAGAGTTTTCTTGAGCGGGCTTTTCTTTTGCCGTTCACTCCGGTGCGACTTCCACCACCAGTGCCGGGGTCTTGATCTTGTCCTGACCGATAAACTTCAGTTTCCTTATTTCCGCAACGGCGCTACTGCGGTCCTCGGGCACGATCGTTGAATGGCCCTTGAACATCCCTCGCTCTATGCCGATCCGAAAGAAATAAGTTTGGCCCGGACTCGCGTCGATCGTGTAACCCTTTTCGTCATCAGTCATACGGATGGTGTGTTTGCCGGGCTTCAGCTTGAGCGCCAGGTAGCGCCCGTTGTCCATTCGCGCCACTTCGGTCTTATCGACAAACACAGAAGGCTCATTTAGGCGGCCCAGGGCTTTAGCGGACCGGTAGATGAAAACCGTCGCCTCCTGTGAACCGCTCGTTTCCGTTACAACCGGCACCAGCGTTGCACCTTCAACGCGAAAGCGCTTCTCCTCCGCGACATAAACGGTTACCGTGCGGCCGGGTGCAATCTTCGGTTCCCTGCCGTATTGGAAAAGTAAGGTCGGATCGATTACTGCCGGCAGCATCGCACTGGTTGTCGTTTCATCACCCGCGCGAGCTTTAGCTGCACGCAACTTCAGCGGTTGGCCATTGCTCGTCGTCGTCGACTCAATGTGAATCGCCAGTTTGCCGGATTTACCCAGGTAACCTCCCTTTTCGGGAATAATCACACTGGCGATTGCCGGCGTGCCTTTGCGTATGACGACCTGCCCGTCGATCGTCAAATCTTCGGCAACTGTGAATTCGATCGGATCGTCCGGTTTGACTTCTCTGGTCAGGATTTCTTTAGCCGTGATGAGGTTGATTGGAGTGCCGTCTGTAACGACGATCTCATCATTGAGCGGAACCGATAACGACGCGAGCACCGCAATTACAACCAGACTTTGCTTAATGCAGAGGAACATTTGAAAAGTCTCCTTCGAGTAGTGAGCAAGGGCGGCCAGTATAACAACACGCTATCAAAACCCGCGAGAGATTTGGGGTTTCCGGCGTGCTTTTTCGTTGTAGTATTCGTGCGTGAAACTCACCCGCGCACTCGGCGCTTTGCTGATCGTTCAGTCCTTTGCGGTCTCACTCTATCCACGCGCTCAGACAGCTACGAACCAGAACGTTCTTACTCAAGCAAAAAGCGCGTACTACAGTCTCGCAAAAAAGGGATTCAAAGGATTCGCTGCGACTATAGAGCCGAATTGGGAAGTGGTTCTGGCCGAGACCGCGACGCCAGCAAACTTGAAGATATTTCGCGACGTGCGGTTCTCGATCGTGGTCGACGCAAACGGCGCAGCTACAGTCACTCACGAAGTTGGTCCAAATGCGTCCAAGCCGGAATTACAGCCGACTGTTAACCAGATTCATAACCACGTGCAGAGCCTCGTCACGGGTTTCTTCAATACGTGGCGCAGCTTTGCGGTCGGTTCGCCTTTCCCGGAGACAGAAAACCAGATCAAAACCGCCGGCAAGGAATACATCGCTTTCTACACGAGCCAGTCCGCTGAAGTGACCGTCACGATGGCCGCTGACTTTTCAATTAAAGAATTGATCGTTGCGACACCCGTACGAAAGCAAACTGTGAAGCCGCAGTTTCAAAAAACCGCGGATGGTTTTCTCCTGACAAACTACAAGCACATCTTTGAACCGGTAGGAGAGGGAATTAAGACAACCCTCGATTTCCACATCGACTATCAGGACGTCGACGGAATGAAGCTCCCGCAAAAAGTTCGAATCAACGGCATACGCGGCAGCGAACCCGTCGCGGCAGAACTCGTTTTCGTCCTCAAGTCTTAGCTAAAGAAAACAAATCTTTTTCAGCCCTCACGACACTTCTCTGTGACGTGCTCTGCCTCAAAGTAGAGCATTATGGCAGACACAAAAACCCATTCCGACAGTCTCGAAAAACTTCGAGAGATGATTAAAGACATCGACTTCTGCATGTTGACGACGATCGACCAGCAAGGCGATCCTCATAGCCGGCCGATGTCCTCAAACGGCGACATCGATCCAAACGGCGACCTGTGGTTCTTCACCAAC
>DATNJO010000513.1:0-7300 GCA_035603895.1 Pyrinomonadaceae bacterium | reverse complement strand
TCGCGCATGGCGTCTTCCGCTTCTTTTTTAGTAGAGAGCGTGGGGTCGCCGCCGCCGTCAGGTGGAACCGCTTCCAGCATCGATCGCATGAGCGCATCATTAGCGCCGAGCCGTTGCGCTTTCACGAGGAGTTCGCGTCCGCGGCGGCGAGCTTCCTTGCGCACGGCCGCGTCCTTCATGTAAGCCGTTTGACCGATGACGAGAAACCCATAAGTCTTGATCACGTCGCGATCTTCCGGATACTTCGCGGCCAGCTTCTCAAACGCCGGCAAGGCTTCGGTGTATTGGGCTTCTTCGTAGAGTTGAAAAGCGCGTGCGCGTTCCGGATCCGGTTCCTGTGCGCGAAGCACCGTGCACAAGGGACAGACGAGTAGAAAAAGGATCGCGAACGAAAGCGTCTGGCGCCTGACAGGAGCGTGCATATTCCCTCTTTACTGGGCTAAATCGATTGAGGAAAACGCTGTGGAGTCTATGGACGACCGCCCGGCAAGTCAATAGTTCCCCAGAAAAGAGCGCACACAAAAATGCGCGAGCCTCGTGTGAGACTCGCGCCCAAGTAGTTTCGCTTTAGTCAACTTAGTCGTCTAGCTTTGATTACGCTCCAGGGCCGGTTGGTAGTTTGAACCTGCTCCGGAACGCGGCCGATCCGATTCGTCCTTCATGCCTGAGTAGTAACCCGGGGATTGTTGTCCCTCGCTTGTTTCTGCATTTGGTAAATGCCCGCCAATGAAATTACGCAACGACGTAATCACCGCGGGTATGACCATCGTCTTGGCTGTTTTCGTGATCTCCTGGACGAGGGCTTCTCCGATGTTGCCGGCTTCGTGTTTCATTTTGTTATACGCCGGTGTGGAAGTCAGCTTCTCGAAGAAGCTCGGTCCCTCGTCGTGTTTGCCATTGCCGTAACCGGCATTTTCCGTCGTCGCGGAAGCGTGGGCGCCCAGAATCGGCTGAGCCGCGTAGCTTCTCGACGTCTCTTCGTAGCGGTCACGATCGTAGTAGCGATCGTAGTCCGTCGACGAAGACTCACCCTCGCCTTTCGCCATTGCTGCAAGCCCGTAACCGACGAGAAAACCGACACCCATTGCTCCAGCGCTCCAAGCCACCGGCCTTTTCTTAAACTGCTCTCGCCAATCAAGGGTTTCTTTCACTGCTTGTACCTGATTTGCCACTGACTCTCTTATCTCCGTCACTGTGTGTGAAATTGAGTCCCGAGCCTCCTCGAGACGGCGCTGAAGTTCCTCTTTGGAGGGCTCCTCGTCCGTCAGATCCTGTGCTCGAGCCAGTCCTAAAGTTCGCTCTTCAGCCATTGCTTATCCTTTCTCAGCTCTTGAACTGTCCTTGGAGGTACCAGTTGCTGCTTCGCCAGACGGTTTTTCATCACCAGGATGAGAATTCCACCGACGAGCAGGTAAAAGGCCCCGGTCACGATGAAACCGAGCGCGTAACTCGCCGGCTGGCTGAAACCAGCACTGGCAAACAAAGTCGACACACCAAGCGCAATCGCCACATTGACTAGAGCGAACCCTATGGCCGCCACGCCTGCTCCAAACGCGATCATTCCCGCGTTACGCGCAAAGGTATTGGCCTCTTCCTTCATCTCCACTTTGAACAACGCGAGCTGCGAGTTGATCAACTGCATCACGTCGTCGCCCAGCCGGCCCAGGAGATTCGGTAGAGTCTCGTTGTTGCCGTTGGTGAGCGCTCTTTCGTTGTCGCTACGCGTTATTGCTGCGTCGTCAGCGTTAGCCAAACTTTGTCTTGATGCCGACATTTCGGTTTCTCCCTGATAGTGAATTCAAGTTAACCGCCGCTTCCATTAGCGCCGGCCGCGCAGAATCATTCCGAGCAACAATCCGACGCCTGCTGAGATTAGGAGCGCCTGGCCCGGTTTCTTGCGCGCATACTCTTTTGCGTTTTCCGCGAGCTCACCGAGATCCGCGTTCTGCAAATCTTTGATCTTGTCGCCGACGACTGAAACTTTGTCCGACACGTAGTCTTTCGCCTGCGTGGCGACTTCCGATATACGTTGTCCGTAATCCTGAGCTGTTTGTGAAAGAGCAGTCGCCGTTCCGGTGCCGCCGCTGCCTGGTTGTCCCGCGGTTCCCGGCGTTCCCTGGCTTGGTGTTCCCTGCGAACCACCAGTTCCGCCCGGTGTGCCGGTTGTGCCCGCTCCTGTGTTGCTCTTCATACCTTCATTAGTGCTGCGATTCTGTGACATGTTCAAAACTCTCCTTACGCTGGAATTCGAAATTGGGTAGCGAGTGTTCGGTGCAACCTTTGTGCCCAAGTAATCACGGGTCTTTTGAGCGATTAAGCATGCAAGCTTGTTGCGAATGTGTACGACCTACTTAGCGGTAGATCGAGATCAATACAACCCGCGTTCAGGCGAGGCAACGATGTCTTGACATCGTTCGTCTATGAATGGTAAGTAAGTACTTACTTTGGCATACCGCCAAGAGATCAAGAGGTACAAGAGTGAGTAAACAAATTAACCCCACCGAGACTTCGTTTGCCCCACATTCCGCACGAATGGCCGGCGAAGAACGCCGCGGGCAGATCCTGCGTGTGGCGGTCAGCCTGTTCTCGAATCACGGCTTTCGCGGCACCACCACCAAGGAAATCGCCCATGCAGCGGGCGTTTCGGAAGCGATGGTGTTCCGCCATTTCGCCACCAAGGAAGAGCTCTACGCGGCGATTCTCGATCATAAAGCCTGCAATGGCACCGGTTCGTGGGAACCGGAACAAATGGCCGCTGAGGCGATCAAAAGCAAAGACGATCGCGGCGTCTTCGAGTCGCTGGCGCTCGGCGCGCTGAATCATCACGACGAAGATCCGGAGTTTCAACGTCTGCTCCTTTATTCAGCACTCGAGAAACACAAGCTGGCGCAGATGTTCTTCGACGGGTTTGTGCGGAAGGTTTACGACTTCCTCGGCACCTACATCCGCGAGCGGCAACGCGAAGGCGCGTTGCTCGAAATGGATCCGGCGATTGTAGTGCGTGGTTTCATCGGGATGGTGATGCACCACTCGCTTAACAACAATCTCTGGGACCCGAAACATCGCCTGCTCAACATTTCCAATGAAGCGGCGGCGAAACATTTCACCGACATTCTTCTAAACGGAATCGCTCTCACTCCCGGGAAACGGAGCGGAAAGCGAACACGGCAGGACAGTTCACGAAATGCTTAATACTACGATGCTATCGAAACGAAACTTAAAACTCGCAGCCCTGGTTCTGGTGTTAATCATCGCCGGTATTTTTGTGTCGTCATGCGGCGGTTCCAAAGCCAACTCGCGAAAAGAGGAAACGACCGCGGAAGCCAACACACCCGCGGTAGTCGAAGTGACAACGGCTGCGGCAATCAAACGCGACCTGCCGCGGTTCTTTGAAGCCACCGGCAGTCTCGCAGGCGATCAGCAGACCGACGTCGCGCCGCAAACGTCCGGCAAAGTCGCCGCTATCGGTGTCGAGATCGGCAGTCCAGTTCGGCGCGGACAGATGCTGGTGAAACTCGACGACGCGGAGTTGAACCTGCGGGTCGAACAAGCGGCCACGCAAGTTGAACAAGCGAAAGCGGCGGTACGGCAGGCAGAAGAAAAGATCGGTTTGAAACCCGGTCAGGCTTTCGATCCGAATCGCGTCTCAGAAGTTGCGGCGGCGAAGGTGGCGCTTGACCTGGCGCAGAAGAATCTTGTCAGGGCCGAAAAGTTGATCGAATCGGGCGACGTATCGCGGTCTTTTTATGACGACCAACGCGCGCGGCGCGATCAGTTGAAAGAGCAGTACGACGTGGCGCTCGCGCAGGCGCGGCAAAACTATGCCGGGGTGGATGTTGCGCGGACAAACGTCGCAAACGCGCAGTCGCAGCTCGCGCTCGCGCGTAAGAACCTTTCGTACGCACTGATTGTGTCGCCGATCGACGGCTTCGTTTCCGAACGAACGGCCGATCTCGGCGAGTACGTCTCGCCACAGCAAAAGGTAGCGACGGTCGTGCGCACAAATCCGCTGCGCATTCGCATCGACATTCCCGAACAGGCAATTCCCCAAGTGAAAGCCGGACAGTCAGTGTCGGTCACGACGAGTGCGTGGCCTGACAAGAACTTCGCGGGACGCATCGCGCGTATCGCGCCGAACGTTTCCGCGGAGTCGCGCACGTTGACTGTCGAGGCTGAAGTCGACAACAGCGGCGGCGCCTTGAAACCGGGACAGTTTGCGACTGTGCGGATTCTCCAGGAACGCGCTGAGCCGGCTGTGCTCGTGCCCGCGCGTGCGATCGTTAGCGAAGCGGGCGTGAGTCGACTGTTCGTTATCAAGGACGGTCACGCCGAGCAGCGTGTTGTTCAGACAGGCCAAACCGAAGGCGATCTGATCGAGGTGAAGTCGGGCGTTGCGGCTGACGAACAGGTTGCGACGAGCGGTTTGGAACGGTTGAGCGATGGCATCGCCGTGAAGCAGTAGCCACAAAAGGCACAAAAGTCATAAGAACAAAGCACTAAGCCCTAAACAAAAGTTATGCAAAAACTCGCTGAGATATGTGTCCGTCGTCCGGTGTTCGCGACGATGTTGATTCTGAGTCTGACGGTTGTCGGTTTGTTCTCCTACAAGTCGCTGGGTGTCGATCTGTTTCCGAAGATCGACTTGCCGACGATCACCGTGACTGTCGTGAACCCCGGCGCGTCGCCGCAGGAGATCGAAACTGAAATCACTGACAAGGTCGAAGGCGCGGTCAACACCATCGCCGGTATAGACGAACTGCGCTCGACATCGGTCGAAGGTGTTTCGCAGGTCTTCATCACGTTCCTGCTCGAAAAGAATCCGGACGTTGCGGCCCAGGAAGTCAGAAACAAGATCGATCTGATTCTCAACGACCTGCCGCTCACGGCGGAGCAGCCAATCGTGCAGAAGCTCGACACGGACGCCGCGCCGGTTGTGCGTATCGCGGTTTCCGCGCCGCGCTCGCTGCGTGAAGTCACAGACGTCGCAGACAATCAGATCAAACAGCAAATTGAATCCATCAACGGTGTCGGCGACGTGCAGATCATCGGTGGCCGGCGTCGCGAGATCCAGATCTGGGTCGACCCGGACAAGATGCGCGCGTTCAACGTCACCGTGGCGCAAGTTGCCGATGCAGTGCGCGCGCAGAACATGGAAGTTCCCGGCGGCCGCGTTTCAGAAGGCGCGCGCGAACTGACCGTCCGCACAATGGGCCGCATCGTCAACCCGGCGGACTTTAACGATCTCGTAGTCGGAAGCCGCGGCACTTATTCAGTCAAACTCAGCGACATCGGTTATGCGGAAGACGGCGCGGAAGAGCCGCGCACTGAGGCGCGTTTGAACGGTCAACCGGCCGTGACGCTGATCGTTTCGAAACAGTCGGGACAAAACACTGTCGCCGTTGCCGACGCGGTGAAGGCGCGTTTGCAGGAAATTAGCAGAACGTTACCACCGGGCTTCAAAACGGAAGTCGTCGGCGACCAGTCGATCTTTATTAAGGCGTCGATTGAAGCGATTCAGACGCACTTGATCGAGGGCAGTATTCTCGCGGCGATCGTCGTGTTTGTGTTCTTGTGGAGTTTCCGTTCGACGCTCATTGCGGGTCTCGCGATCCCGACGTCGATTGTAGCCACGTTTGGCCTGATGGCCGCGATGGGTTTCACGTTGAACAACATCACGATGCTCGCGCTCACGCTGATGGTGGGTATCGTGATCGACGACGCCATCGTCGTACTCGAAAACATTTTCCGCTTTATCGAAGAGAAGGGCGTGCCGCCGTTCCAGGCGGCTATCGACGGAACGAAAGAAATCGGTCTCGCCGTTATGGCGACAACTCTTTCGCTGCTGGCAGTGTTTTTGCCGGTCGGTTTCATGGGCGGGATCGTCGGCCGGTTCATGTCGTCGTTTGGTTTGACGTCCGCGTTTGCGATCGCCGTGTCGTTGCTGGTGTCGTTTACATTAACGCCGATGCTTGCGGCGCGCTTGATCAAACGCAGCGACGATGCGAAAGAACGCCCGCTCGAGAAACACACTGAACCCGCGGATCACGGTTCGAAACAGTCGCGGTTCTATCGCCCGGTCGATCGCACGTACACGAAGTTGTTGACGTGGTCGATGAAGCATCGCTGGGCCGTCGTGTTGGCGTGCGCGGCCGTTATCATCAGCATCGTTCCGCTCTTTATGTTTGTCGGTAAGAACTTCCTGCCGGTCGACGATCAGTCGCAGTTTGAAGTCCAGGTCCGTGCTCCCGAAGGTTATACGCTCGCGGCTACGTCGACACTGGCCGAGCGCATCGCGGTGGACCTGCGAAAACTTCCCGGTGTGACCGACACGCTGACAACGCTCGGCGGCGGACAGCAGGAACAAGTAAACCTCGCGTCGATCTACGTGAAGCTGAATCCGATCAAAGAGCGCGACATTTCGCAAGAGAAACTGATGGTGCGCGCGCGCAACGAAATCCTCACGAAGTACCAGCAACAGTATCCGGGCCAACTGCGCACGAGCGTGCAACAAGTGGCGGCGATCTCCGGTGGCGGCTTCCGCAACGCGGATCTTCAGTACGTCATCGGTGGTCCAGACCTGAAGAAGCTCACCGAATATTCAGACAAGTTGCTCGCGAAGATGAAAACGATTCCCGACGTGGTTGACGCTGACTCGACATTGATCAGCGGTAAGCCGGAGTTACGTGTCGTGATCGATCGCGATCGCGCCGCGGATCTCGGTGTGCGAGTCGGCGACATCGCGCAGGCGCTCAACTCGCTGGTCGCGGGCCAGAAAGTCTCGACGTTCAACGCGGGTACGGATCAATACGACGTGCGCGTGCGTGCAGTCGGTCAATACCGCGCCAGCGCAGAGGGTTTGCAGCGCATGATCGTGTCGTCGACGAAAGTCGGTTGGGTCAGTCTCGACAACCTTGTCCACGTCGAAGAGGGAACCGGTCCATCGGCGATCGATCGCTTGAATCGTCAACGCCAGGTGATGCTACTCGGCAACATTCGGCCGGGTGGTTCGCAGGCGGCGGTCATCGATCAGATGAACAAGTTTGCGAAGGAGATTCAGATCGATCCGGCGTACTCGACAGGACTTGCCGGGCGTTCGAAGGAACTCGGCCGCGCCGGGTACTACTTCGGTTTGGCGTTCCTGTTGTCATTCGTCTTCATGTACATGGTGCTCGCGGCGCAGTTTGAATCGTTCATTCACCCGGTGACGATTCTGCTGACGCTGCCGCTGGCGATTCCGTTTGGCATCCTTTCACTACTCATGACCGGGCAGACCGTGAACATCTTTTCGGGTCTCGGTCTG
>DATNJO010000512.1:0-6215 GCA_035603895.1 Pyrinomonadaceae bacterium | reverse complement strand
TCACGGCGGCAAGATACTCGGACTCGATCCGGCCACCGGCGCGACGCAATGGGAATGGACTGGGCTTGGACCAGGCTATGCTTCGCCCGTCGTGATCGATCCCAACGGACAATCGCAAATCATCGCGTTAACTGAAGGTTCGATCGTCGGCCTTGATGCGAAAAGTGGAAAAGAACTCTGGTCCGTACCGTTTCCCGACGAGTGGCATGAGAATATTTCCACTCCGCTTTGGACCGGCGCTCAACTGATCGTTTCCACCACGCGACAAGGCACGCACGCTTACACACTCGCCGAGAAGAACGGTAAGTGGCAAGCGACAGAAGCGTGGAAGAATTCCGAAGTTGGCATGTACATGAGTTCGCCGGTTTTTGGCGACGGTTTGGTTTATGCACATTCGTCGAAGAAGAAAGGGCAGTTTGTGGCGCTCGACGCGAAGACCGGTGCGGTTCGCTGGTCCACCGAAGGGCGCGAAGGCGAGCACGCTTCATTGTTGCTGACTCCCCGGCACGTCGTCTTTCTCACAAACGGCGCTGATTTAATTGTGGTCAAACGCAATGCCCCTGCGTTTGCGGTCGAGCATCGTTACGAAGTGGCCGAGTCGTCCACCTGGTCCATGCCAGTGTTGTTAGGCTCGAACATTCTGGTGCGCGACGCCACCGGTTTGATATTGCTTACCGGGGCAAAATAATAAATCCCGAAAGTAATCCACCGACGAAACAGATTGGAGAACGAATCCCCATCTCTGTTGAAGCGCCTGCTCGACGCTAGCGTCGACGGCCTTTTTGCGTTTGATCGCGAGTGCCGCATCATTGCATGGAATCGCGCAATGCAGCGAATTACGGGGCGATCTCGCGAGGAAGTGCTGGGCCAACGCGCTGACGAGATCTTTCCTTTTCTGCGCGAGACCGGCGCTGAGAGTTGCTTGTCTGCCGCATTCGCCGGCAATGAATCCGTTTCCGAAACTCATACCTATGGACCAGCGGAAAGTGGTGTCTTCGCGTGTCGTTACTCGCCTTTGATCGACGACGACGAGAAGATCGTTGGCGGTATCGCAGTGGTCAGCGACATCAGCGCCCGGCGGCAAGCAGAAGACGCGGCGCACACTGCTTACCGGCAGTTATCTTTTCATGTCGAGAGTTCGCCGCTCGCAGTGGTCGAATGGGACAGCGACTTCCGCGTTTCGCGCTGGTCGGAGTCGGCCGAACGGTTGTTTGGTTGGAAAGCCGACGAGGTGATTGGCAAACACGTGAACGAGTGGCAGTTTGTTTTTGCTGACGACGTGGATGCCGTGGCACTGGTGACGAACCGTCAGCGCGAAGGCGTCGAAGTTCAGGGCATACAACGCAATCGAAATTACACGCGCGGCGGGACGGTGCTGTACTGCGAGTGGTACAACTCCGTGTTGCGCGACGATCGCGGCCGGTTGGTTTCGGTGCTTTCGCTGGTACTCGATGTGACCCAGCGGGAAAAGGCGGAACGAGAACGCCAGGCATCACTCATTCGCGAGCGCGACGCACGCCAGCACGCTGAAGAAGCCGACCGTTTGAAAGACGAGTTTCTCGCAACGCTTTCGCACGAACTGCGCACGCCTCTGACGTCGATTCTCGGTTGGGCCTCGATGATTCGCAACGGCGAGGTCGAAGGATCGAATGCCACCCGCGCGATTGAAACTATCGAACGTAACGCACGTTCGCAGGCGCGACTGATCGACGACCTGCTCGACGTTTCGCGCATCATCACCGGCAATCTTCGTCTCGATCTGCATCCGCTGAATCTGGCGCCGATAGTCGAAGCGGCTATCGATGCGTTAAGGCCCACGGCCGACGTAAAAGGAATTCAAATCAAAACAGAGCAAGTCAGTGGCGAGTGCCTGGTGAAGGGCGATCCTAACCGTTTGCGGCAAGTGATTTGGAACCTGCTTTCGAATGCGATCAAGTTCACTCAGCGCGGCGGCACCGTGATGATCGATTTGCGGTGCGTCAACGGGACTGCACGTTTGACTGTTGCCGACAGTGGCGAGGGAATCTCGGCGGAGTTTCTGCCTTATGTGTTTGATCGTTTCCGGCAGGCTGAAGGTTCGATTTCACGAAAACAAGGCGGACTCGGATTAGGCTTGGCAGTCGTGCGTCATCTGGTCGAATTGCATGGCGGCGGCATCGGCGCGGAGAGTGCAGGCTTGGGCCAGGGATCGGTTTTCACGGTTGAATTGCCGCTTGCCGAAGAACGGCGCGATCCGGCTCGCGCTGAAGAGCGCCGGCGAGAAGTCGAGCGCCGTCGCAGTAAACGAGGATCGGTGCGACTCGACGGCGTGCACGTGCTGCTGGTTGAGGACGACGACGATTCGCGCAAACTGCTCGGCACGATGTTGAAGCGTTACGGCGCGAGAGTGACGTCAACCAAGTCAGCCGCTGAAGCACTGAGCGTGTTTTCGAGTGAGATACCTGACCTTTTAATCAGCGATATCGGTATGCCCGATCAAGACGGTTATGAATTCATTCAAAAGCTGCGTGCGTTGCCCGAGGACAAAGGCGGCCAGACGCCGGCGATCGCGTTGACTGGTTATGCTTCGCGCAAAGATCGCGAACGCGCGCTCGCCGCGGGTTATCAGCAGCACATTGCGAAACCGATCGAACAGACTGAGATGATTACCGCGATTGCGGCGTTAGTTGGGAGAGGGGATTGATACGTGAGACGTAACGTTCAAATAATTCTTGTTCTACTACTTTTACTGGTTCCGGTTGTTGCGCAGCAGACCGATCCGTCGCTGCTAACCGTCGATAGCATTTTTACGTATCGCACGCGATCGCTCGGCCCGGTGCGTTGGGCGGAAAGCGGCGGCTATTACGCCCTCGAACCCTCGCCAACAAAGCGAAGCTTCGTCGACATAGTTCACTACGATGCCGCTACCGGCAACAGAACCGTCCTCGTGTCTGCGGAACAGTTGACTCCACCAGGCGCGAATGAGCCGTTATTAGTTGAGGAGTTTGCTTTCACTGAACGCGGAAGAGGCGTTCTCATTTTTACGAACTCTCAAAGGGTTTGGCGTAGCAACACTCGCGGCGACTACTGGATGGTTAGCCTCGGGTCATCCTTCGGCCCAGGTAAAAGCACGCCGCTCATCGCCCTGCGCAAACTCGGCGGCCCTGACGCCAAGCCGTCGAGCTTGATGTTTGCCAAGATTTCTCCCGACGGTGAAAAGATCGCCTACGTTCGCGAAAACAACATCTACGTTGAAAATCTTTACGGCTATCAGAAGATCACAAAGCTCACCACCGACGGCTCGCGTTACATCGTGAACGGCACGTTTGATTGGGTTTACGAAGAAGAGCTCTTCTGCCGCGACGGTTTTCGCTGGAGTCCCGACAGCAAGCAGATCGCTTACTGGCAGCTCAATTCAGAAGGTGTGAAAGAGATGGAGATGATCGACAACACGAGCGGTCTGTATCCGGTCGTCATCTCCTTTCCTTATCCGAAAGCGGGCGAAACAAACTCCGCCGCGCGCGTTGGCGTCGTTGGCGCTGATGGTGGTCCAACACGCTGGTTCGAGATTCCGGGCGATCCGCGCAACAACTATCTGCCGCGCATGGAGTGGGCCGGTTCGGACGAAGTCGTGATTCAGCAACTCAATCGCCGGCAGGACACCAACATCGTCATGCTTGGCGACGTGCGGACCGGCAAAGTGAACCCGATCCTGACGGAGAAAGACGAAGCATGGGTCGACATCGCGTGGGGCGACATCGATTGGGACAAAACCGGCATCGCGCGCGGCGACGTCGAGTGGGTTGAAAACGGAAAACGATTTCTGTGGGCGAGCGAGCGCGACGGTTGGCGTCACGTCTACTCTGTTTCGCGCGATGGCGGCGATGTCAAATTGATCACGCCGGGAAACTACGACGTCATCAGTGTCGAGCGCGTTGATGCGCGAAACGGTTGGATCTATTTTCTTGCGTCGCCTCAGAACGCGACGCAGCGTTATCTCTATCGCGTTCGTGTTGACGGCAGCGGTAAAGAAGAACGGTTGACGCCGGCGAACGCGCCTGGCATTCACGGCTACGACATTTCACCGCGCGGCGACTACGCGATTCACTTCTATTCCACGTTCAATACAGTTCCTGTGACTGAAGTCGTGCGTCTGCCGCAGCATGAAGTCGCGCGCACGTTGATCGACAACAAAGCGGTGCAGGAGCGGCTCGGCAAACTAAAACCAACCGCGACCGAGTTTTTCAAAGTCGACATCGGCGACGGCGTGCAACTCGACGGTTGGATGATCAAGCCGCCGGACTTCGATCCACAGAAGAAATATCCGGTGCTGTTTCATGTTTACGGCGAGCCGTGGGGACAGACCGTGCTCGATCGCTGGGGCGGCCGCGATCGGCTGTGGCACACGATGCTGGCCCAGCAGGGTTACCTGGTGATGAGCGTGGACAACCGCGGCACGCCCGCGCCGCGTGGCCGCGCGTGGCGGAAGATCATTTATCGCAAGATGGGCATCGTTAATTCAGGGGATCAGGCGGCGGCTGCGCGCGCGATTGCGAAGTGGCCGTTTGTCGATCCGGCGCGGATTGGAATTTGGGGTTGGAGTGGTGGTGGTTCGTCGACACTCAACGCGATGTTTCGCTACGGTGACGTTTATAAAACGGGCGTCTCGGTCGCGCCGGTGCCGGATCTTCGTTACTACGACACGATCTACCAGGAACGTTACTGCGGACTGCCGCAGGACCATCCCGAAGAATTTAAGCAGAGTTCGCCGATCACGTTTGCCAATCAGTTGACGGGAAACCTGCTGATCATTCACGGCACGGGCGACGACAACGTGCACTATCAGGGCACCGAAGCGCTGATTAACGCGCTGATTGCTGCGAACAAGCAATTTTCGATGATGTCGTATCCGAATCGTTCACACGGAATCTACGAAGGTCCGGGAACGCAGCGGCACCTGTTCGGACTCATGACGAAGTACATCAAAGAACGACTTTAGTCACAGACGAACACGGACTGACACAGATTTTTCGTGAAAGTCCGTGTTCGTCTGTGTTAATCTGTGGCTTGGGTTGACGGCCAACCCTTCTTGCCTACTCACATTCTCGGAAAACTCAATCATGACCTTCGACAGCTACGAGAGTCGTCTGGACGCAGCACTGCGGCGCTTCACCGATACCAATTTGATCGGCGTGTTGTTCACCGATCTCGGCGGCAAGATCATCAGCGCGGATGAAAGTTTTCTGAACCTCGTGGGCTACACGCGCGACGATCTGCCTGCGAATCTGCGTGACCTGACGTCGCCCGAACATCATCGTCTCGACGAGGAAGCGTTTGAGAAACTGATGGCGTTTGGCGCGTGCGCGCCGTTTGAGAAAGACCTCGTGAGTAACAAGGGCGCCACGATCCCCGTGCTCTTCGGCGCCGCGTTGCACGACGAGGAGATCGCGTGCTTTGTCGTCGACCTTTCGCAGAACCGGCAGACGCAGGAGAAACTCAATCATCTCGCCTACCACGACGCGCTCACCGACCTGCCAAACCAGGTGCTGTTCAAGGATCGACTCAAACAGGCAATCGCTTACTCGCGCCGCACCGATCAGATGCACGCCGTGCTGTTGCTCAATCTAGATCGGTTCAAGACGATCAACGACTCCTTGGGCTACACCGCCGGCGATCGACTGTTGCAGTCAGTGGCGCAGCGGTTGACGAGTTGTGTGCGCGAGAGCGATACGGTGGCGCGTTTCGGCAGCGACGAGTTTGCGGTTCTGTTGACGCAGATCACGCGCGCGCAAGATGCGGCGAATGCTGCACGCGCGATCAAGGAAGTGCTCGATCAGGCGTTTCTGTATGACGATCAGGAGTTGTTTGTCTCAACCAGCATCGGCATCAGTCTCTATCCACACGACGATCGCGACACTTCGGGTCTGTTGAAGAGTGCGAGCGCGGCACTCGATCGGGCCAAAGAGGAGGGCGGCAACAACTACCAGTTTTATACCGCGGGCGGCACGACGCGCGCGCTCAAGCAACTCGTGCTCGAAAGCAATCTGCGCGGCGCACTCGAGCGAGAAGAGTTCATCGTGCATTACCAACCGCAGGTAAGGATTCCCGATTTTCATCTCGTGGGCATGGAAGCGTTGGTGCGTTGGCGCCACCCGAGCCTGTGAATGCTTTATCCGAGTGAGTTTGTGCCGCAGGCTGAAGACAGCGGATTGATCATCGCACTTGGTGATTGGGTG
>DATNJO010000511.1:0-6987 GCA_035603895.1 Pyrinomonadaceae bacterium | reverse complement strand
CTTTCGACCGGAGAATTCAGTCGGGTTTGGGATTTGGGTTTATTCGAGTGGATCTACGTCATTATCTCACCGGAGATGTTTACGAGATCAAACCGCTTTCCGTATACGGGCTCACTACGGCTATCGGAGAGGCTTGGGCGTACACACAAGTTCTCAACCACTTTGAGCCCAAGGTGACTTGGGACACCGGTGGTTCAACCTTCCCGGCAATACTTATTTTGCCGTACGCCCGATCGTCCACTAAGACGCTGCAAATTTTTGCGCCGCCGTTGATGCCGCCCGGCGCTATTATCTATACGGAAAACCTGCTGCGAGACCTGGCCGATCCGGACGTCATGAAGGCGGCATCGAGATACAAGGGCTTGTTGCTGAAACGAATTCAGGCGCTGGCGCCCAGATTGATTCAGGCATACCAGCGCGGTGGCCTCGCGGTCCAACAAACCCGAATCGAGCTTTCCGTAGCCACTCGTGGTTTGTAAGAGGTGCGATAGGCAGGGATGTTAGTGCCCGTTTCCAAGGGAGCGCGGGCGGCTCGCCCGCTGCGGGACGATCGGAAGTTCTCGGGGAGTTTGCGCGCGAGCCGCCCGCGCTCCCCTAATTTACGATAAACGTATCGAGATGAAATTATTAACTTGCTTGACTATCACAATCGCGCTGGTCGCGCCGCTGCAAGCACAAACTCCCAGTACAGTTGAAGCTCAGGTTAAGCAAGAGTTGAACGAGGCCGCTCGCATGTACCGGGAAGGGAACTTCGTGGAAGCCCAGGTCCATTCCGAAAAGGTGCTGCTGCTCGATCCGCAAAACAAGACCGCTCCTTATTTTGTGGCTCGCTCAATTCATGCGCAGTAAAAACCTGGCGACAACACAACGGGCAATGCTGCGAAAGCACGAGAGGCAATAATCGCCTATCAAGGAATCCTCGAGCGTTTTCCCGCTGATGATGAAGCCTACAAAGGGTAATAATATACTTGACTGACCGGAGCGTTTCATGTTCTCTCAGCATGGAAACGCCACGAACCTTACAGCAAGCAATCATCTACTTTTCCAAGCCTGAGAACTGCAATGAGTTCATGATAGCGGCGCGTTGGGAAGACGGAAAGCCACGCTGCCCACAGTGCGGATCGGACAACGTTATCTATCTCGAAAAGGCGCGTCTCTACAAGTGCCGCACGGCTCACCCGAAACAGAAGTTTTCACTGAAGGTCGGAACGATATTCGAGGATAGCCCGCTTGGTCTGGACAAGTGGCTTACGGCGATCTGGCTGATAGCGAATGCAAAGAACGGAATCAGTAGTTACGAGATTCACCGCGCTTTAGGCGTCACACAGAAAAGCGCGTGGTTCATGCTTCACCGAATCCGTCTCGCCATGCAGCAAGGCAGCATTGAGAAACTGAGCGGCCATGTGGAAGTCGATGAGACGTTCATCGGCGGCAAGGCTCGCAATATGCACAGAGCCGACAAAGCGCGAAAGATTCACGGTACAGGCTTTGAGGGCAAGGTGGCTGTTATGGGGTTGCTCGAAAGACACGGCGAAGTGCGAACGATGGTTGTGCGGAACAACAAGCGCAAATCTCTGCGCCCTGAGATTAACGCTCACGTCGAACCGGGTTCGATGGTCTACACAGACTCGCTTCGCTCGTACAACGATCTCAACTACGACTACATGCACAACGTGATCAATCACGCTGAGAAGTACGTCGAGGGTAACGTTCACACGAACGGGATTGAAAACTTCTGGAGTCTGTTAAAGCGAACCATCGGCGGCACGTATATCAGTGTCGAGCCTTTCCACTTGTTCCGCTATCTCGATGAGCAAGCGTTCAGATTCAATCGCCGCAAGAGCAACGATAGCGAAAGATTTTTTGAGGTGCTTTCGATGGTGGTCGGCAAGCGAGTTCAGTACGCTGAACTAATAGGCCGTGCAGCACAATCGTGACGGCGGGAAGCCTCGACAAAAACGCGGCAAGCGAACGCGGGGCTAGACTCACGGCCCAAAAACCCCTGCAAAAACAGTATTGTATGACGTGCTAAAATCCTCGCTAGCATGTCAGACCTTCGTCTACGAATAGAGCTTAACAAAGGCGGGATCGGGATCTCGTTTCATAAGCTTGCGGAGATTTCTGTTGAGGCTGAGATCTTCCTGCGCATGATTATCTCCGATGTAGACAAGAGAATAACGGGCACGTGGATAGCAAAAGATTTTGACAATAACTCTGTTGACTTCACGGCGGAATTTAGCGGGAACATCACTCAGGAGCAAGCGGTTCTTTGTTCGAATGCGTTAGATGCCACGATGAAAGAGGATTTTGATTTTGCGGCGTTGGAACAGCATCGCGTTAGGCGCGCAACGCTTTTACAGTACACTAAAATCGCTAAACCGATCGCGCCCGACGAGGCCATACATTTTGCGATTCTGAATGGACACAAGCCCAGCAAGAACGGAGCCGAGAAGAAAGAGGGCGAAAAGCGGCATGTCTTAACAAAAGATCATTCGATCACGCTCGCCCAAAAGATAAAGCTAACCGACACCGTTTCGTTTCAGGGTTCAATTCAGGGCGTCATAACTGCACTATTCAAAGATCAAGCAATCTATTGCAAACCTCACTTTCGATTAAGAGAACTTTATTCTGAGGCGCTGATCTCCTGTTACTACACTCCTGATTTGTACGAAAAGATCATTTACGGCCTTCACAATAAAGACTCGGTGGTACACGTCGCCGGGATGATTCTAGCCTCACGAACGGAGCGAAAGCCTCTGTCAATCGAAGTTAAAAAGATAGTGGTGGCTGAGCCATATCAAGAAGGCGACTTGGGTAAATTTATTGGTTGTGCTCCTGAAGCAACAGGCGAATTAACGACGGAGCAGTTCATAGAAAATATCAGGGATAGACACACCGATAACGTAATTCAAAATGAGGAGATTACATGAGCATCTACATGGAATCCCCTTGTTTTATAGACGTTGCGAAATACAAACTGGGAATGCAGGGATCGATTGATGATTTAGTCAATAAAGAACCTCACATTCAAGCCTGTATAAAGCTCTTAGACGCGGCGGAACGAGGCGAAATCACCATACTTACAGCTAACCTCACTAACTCAGAATGTCAGCATCTCGATGGTTTGGTTACTGCTGAAATGAGAAGCACTGTTTAGGTCTATTCTTACTTCTGGAAAGATCGTAAAACTCGTTACTGATAGCGTTTTCATTTCTGAGCGAGCACAAGAGCTTAGATGGGTTTATGACATCTGTCTCAGTGGCGCGGATGCTCACCACTTAGCGACTGCTTTAGAAGCAGGCTGCGAGGAGTTCATTACTTATGATCAGGGCTTCTTGAAAAAACGCGACAAGATTAAGGCGCTCGGTATCCGCGTTGTTAAAGGCCATGAGTCTCATTTCTTGCCCTTAGAGCAACCAGAACGAGTAACGCAGACTATTACTTCGACTCGCGATGAAAGTGCTCAAACAGAATTGTTTGAAAACATAGCAGAGTATGATCATGAAGTTGTAGAAATAGAAGTAAAGGAATACGTCAAACCAGAAAACCCAAAGGCCACCGATGAAGGTGGCCCAGACGAAGAGGTTAAGCAAGACCCGAAAGGGCGTATGTTCGGGCTTGGGGAAGACGAAGTATGAAAAAGAAAGATTCTAAACCGCCATCAGAGGAATATCAGAACTTCGAGAATCTAGCGAAGCAATTGATCTCTGTTCCCAAGAGCGAGATCGACAAGCGCGAGGCTGAGTATCAGAAACACAAAAAGGCTTCGAAGAAAAGAAAGACCGCATAAGTTACTCTTCAATCACGCGTCGGTTTCCACGTCGGCACTTTCTCAACGTACTTCTCGCCTTCGCTCGCAGCGAGTACGATCCGTGCTAACAAAACCTCAACCGAGATACCAAGATTATCCGCCCACTCTTCCAGGAGTTCGATGTGGTCTGGCGTGAAGTCTGAATCATCTACTGTGAGCATGGAAACATAGTTAAGGGGCGTCGCAGTTCACCCACAAAAGAAGTGCGACGCCCCCGCCCCGCCCCTCTGGGCTATGCGAGGCGATGTGTATGGCGGCTTTATATCTGCCAGTGGACAAGCATTGCAATACTCAGAGAATGCAAGATTCTCTAATGCACATCTCAACTTTCTTCCCGCATAGACGCAGGCTGCGATCTGAATTGGTTGAGCGACGGTCTAACGAATCAAAGTAGTGATCGTAAGGATCACCGTCATGGTTATGCTGGTTGAGGTTGACACGCTTGGCGGCGGTGGCGGCGGATCTGCCACACCGGGAGAATGTATTATCCCAGCAAACGCAGAGACGGTCAGTATTAGAATCAGCGCCACGGCGGCGCAGCTTCGGCTTAACTTATTCATTGTTGTGGTCCTCCAGATCAATTAGAGAATTTTGCATCGCTTACCTAAGCGTCGATGCAAGAAATTCTAAACAACCTAGACCACGGCAAGTTTTGTTGCAAGAGCGTGAGGGAGTGCGTAAGATTTGCGCGCGGTGCTGTCCTGAACCGTTGTTCTCACATGACTTTACGGCCCTCACTTTTACGCGACTTAGTAAACCCAAACCTCAGTGTGGGAGGCCGGGCGAAGCTATGCTGCGAACTGGCAAGGGACTTTGAAAATCGGGGCGAGTACGAAGAAGCTGCCGAAGTATTGTCAGCGTTTTGGCAGCGTATCGGCGAACCTCCGAACCTTAGAGGTCTGGAACGTGGCATCGCTGCCGAAGTGCTTTTGCGGGCGGGAGTGCTAACGGGAATTATCGGCAGCACTCGTCAGATCACAGACGCGCAAGAAACAGCAAAGAATCTAATCAGCGAAAGTCTCACTATCTACGAATCGCTGAGACATAAAAACAAGGTTGCGGAAGCACAGATTGAACTCGCTCTGTGTTACTGGCGCACTGGCGACTACAACAACGCGTTGGACGTTCTCAAACTCGCGCTTGAGAAGTTGACGGCTGAGAGCGAGTTGAAAGCTAAAGCAATCATTCGCAAGGCCATCGTTGATATTGATTCAGACCGTTTACCAGAAGCGTTGCAATCTCTCACCGATAACGCCGCGCTACCTCAGAAGATTAGCAATCACACTCTCAAAGGTTGCTACCATCAAACTCTCGGCGACGTGTTCTATTACCTTTGGCAATCGAAAACGCCGGGTGACTATCTTGACCGCGCCTTAGTCGAATACGCCGCCGCCAGCTACCACTTTGAACTAGCAGAACACAGACGTTATCGCGCTAATGTCGAGAACAATCTTGGCGTAATCAATTTTGAGATCAACCGCTGCAAAGAAGCTCATGAACATCTGGATCGCGCCCGGCGCATGTTTGCCAGTCTCAGAGACAAAGGCGCAACGGCGCAAGTCGATGAGACTCGCGCCCGCGTGTTCCTCACAGAGCGAAGATATAGCGATGCGGAAAAGGTTGCGCGAGCGTCGGTGCGAACTTTGGAAAAGAGTGATATGCAGTTACCTCTAGTGGAATCACTCACAACACACGGCACGGCACTAGCGCGGCTTGGAAATTATGGCGCTTCGCTTACAGCTTTCCGACAGGCTATCGATGGGTCTCAGGCAATCGGATGTCTCAGTCGCGCGGGACAAGTCGCGCTCACTGTCTTTCAGGAAATGGGAGAACGATTAGCAGTACGCGAGAAACGAAGTGCGATAACCGGGAGAAGCCTGATTGAAGAAATACATTTACTTGAGCATGAACTAATCAAACACGCTTTTGAGAACGCCGAAGGCAGCTTGACACGCGCTGCCAACAATCTCGGTATCTCATATCAAGAGTTACATTACATGCTGCAAACACGTCACAAAGACTTGCTCAAGTATCGGACGCCAGTGCGGCGTCGTCCACATTAACAATGAGGGTGCTGTGCATTGAGGGCGGTGGGCTGAACTCACACCGCCCATTCAACAAGTACCCAGTCCCTTAAGGATCTAAATCATGAAACCTCCTCTTCTACTAATTCTCCTTGCTTCCGCGATTCTTGCTACCGGTCAGAACCGTCCACGACCTCAAAAACCCATTAGATATTTTGTGCCCCACAACGACCGCTGAGAATCGCGCGAAGGGCTATGTTTTGAACACGCGGGTCGCCGCCATAGAGTTACCGAGCTATCCTCAAGACGCTCAGAAAAACCGCGGCGAAGGATATTGCTTTGTTCAGGTGGTAGTAAATGAGAATGGTGACGTAATAGCAGCAACTCCTGAAAGCGGCGAAGAAGAATTATGGGCTGCTTCAGTAAGGGCTGCCGTCACTGCGCACTTTGACCCCAAAACGCTGACAAAGGAACCGGGCAAGGTAACGGGATTCCTTGTGTTCCACTTTTCGAATGGTAAGGTTGAGCTCACTGCAGGGACGCCAGTACGTAGGGGAATGCCGAAGCCATAACAGATTCGGTCAGTCAACTATATTATCCCCCTACAAAGCCATCGCCTTCCTCTATAAGGAACTAAAGGAAGAGGAACTGCTACGTGAATGGATATTTCAACGCGCCGCCAATGTCTCGATGGCCAACGACATACGAGCTGAGTTGATGAAGTTGGCTGAAATGTCAGGAGATGTGCAGGGTAAACGCGAACTGCAGCGACAATACGATGAAGCCTATAAGGAGGCGATGAGGCTTTCAAAGCGGTCCGAGTCGAACCCATGATTCAATGACGTTTTGAAAAGGCGCGCAAGGGGCTCGACGCGCGCATCATTTTCGGCTGAGAAATTACTCTTCCCCATCCTTCAGAATTACAGTCTGCGGAGCACCTTTTATCTTCACATAGAAGACAAGCAATTTCGCGGGTTGCGTCTCGCTGGCATTCCGACTCACGGTGTGTATATCCGTAGGCGATTCGTAAAAGACATCGCCGGCGCGAACTGTCAGCGGGCTACCACCCTTCACTTGAGTAATGATGCTTCCTTCCAGAACATACACAAAGACATCCGAGTTATGTCGATGCGGTTGAGAGACCTCGCCGGG
>DATNJO010000510.1:0-8558 GCA_035603895.1 Pyrinomonadaceae bacterium | reverse complement strand
CTCACCAAGTCTGACTTCAAGAAATACAAGACCCAACTGTTTCGCGAAAATCAGGCCCTCGCCTCACAGGAGGAACTACCGATAGTTTCGAGAAACACTCACTACGTCGTGCCGGTAACTTTCACCGGAAACCTTCTCACTCCGGGCGAATATCAGCTGAAACTGTGCGGCGTACCGGATTCGGGCCAGCCTACTTACATCGACAGCTACTCGTTTCAGGTCACCGCCGAAACCCCTGCAGACTCCGACCAGGAGCAGAATCGGATCGCTCGATAAATTTTTTCTGAAATGTTTCCCGTTACAACGTCATAAATAGTGGAGTGGAAATTTATGCTGAATTTACCCCACGCAACGTGAACCCCTCACCCCTCCATGCGTAATGCGCATGCCTCATGGAGAACGGCGAGCGACTGAGTAGTGGTTGCAGTCGCTCGCCGCTTTTAGTATCTCTCCAACTAATCTACTGCTTGCGAATGTAGTTGCGATGCACCCATGCGTCTTTTTCGCGACGGTCCTGCGTTTCAAAGAAGATGTTCTGGTCGTCTTCACGCGTGACCACTCGCACGCGCTGCGTCACTTCCTTCGATTTCGGCTTTGGCTGTTCTGAATCGGCGAGAAACTCGTGAATGGCTTCACTTGCAACCGGCTCGGCAGCAGGCTTCTGATCCAATTCGGCGAGTGCTTCGGTCGCAGAGGCTTTCAAAAGTTTCGGCCAAAGTTTGGCGAAGAGTCCATGCGACGCGTAAACGTCTGCGCTGTTCACGTGGCCGTTGATGGCAAACGCGTAGCCAATCACGTCGCTCTTGTTTCGCAGAATGCCATTCAGCGCGTTGATGTAAGCCGCCGTGGTTTCCCTGACCTTGGCATTCTCGACTGACAGCTCGTAGCTCGTCGGCGAAGCCGACACGGCGACCACTTCGGCAACGTTCTTGCTCAACTTCGCTTGCGCGACAGAGACGTTTTCCCACACGGCGTCCTGCGAAGCAGAGCGCTTGGCCGCGAGTTTCAGTTCTTTCGTTGCTACGGCATTTTCAGAGCTGCTGAAGTAGGCAGCCTGTTCTTCGCCCCGCTTGCTCCATCGGCCCGACTCGACGCAAAAGGCCGCAATCGGCATGCGCCCGGAACGTGGCGGAACAATGAAATCGATCGAGATCATTCGATCCTGTTCACCGCCGCGCACGATGTCGCCGGCCTGGACGTAGACGTCCTGGTTCGAGAAGTTTCTGATGGCGAGTTCGTTAACTTCTTTTGTTTCGTAAACCCTGACTTTCTTTTGCACGAGTGCTTCCTGAAGCGTCAGAAAGTTTCTGCCGGGAAGGAGATCCTTGCCGTGTACGAGAAAGACGGTCAGATTTTTGTGCGTGTAGGGACCGGAGATGCGGTAGTTGGTCAGGGCGGGTTTCTTGTCGTCCTGAGGTTTGGTTGTTCTTTGGGCTTGAGCGTTGACGAACAGCCCAACCGGTAAAGCAATTAACAGGCAGAGGAACGAGATCGTGACCAGGTACTTAGGTGTCATAGTCATCCTCCTGAAGGTCTTACTGTGCGGTTAGAGGAACGTCGATCGAGGAGACTTCTTGCGTCGTGAGACGGTAAGGAGCCCTCTTTCGTTGCCAAATGGCTGGTTGAATCTTCTTGCCATTTAGAAATGTCTGAGATAGTTTTGCCTGCTCTCTCGAACCGACCAGACCTCTCAATCCGAACCCCAGGTAAGCGTGCAGCGGGGATCCAGTTGACGATTAGTTCAGAACAATTTGAAGCTTTGCTTGCCTGGTTGGATACCGACCGCGACTCCGCTGGCGTTAAGTACGAAGTCATTCGCACTGGTCTGCTGCGCGTCTTCGTTGCAAGAGGTCTAAACGATGCGGAAGATCTTGCGGATGAAACGATTAACCGTGTGATCGCACGGTTGCCAGACATCCAGGCTTCCTACTGCGGAGAACCGGCCAGGTACTTCCACGGCGTCGCTCGCAATATCATTAGGGAAACGGTGCGTCGGAAAGAAATCGCAATGGAAGTGACGACGGTAACTCTCTTCGCAGATCCGATAATCACCAGCGAGGTTGAATGCCTGGACGTGTGTTTGGGGATACTGGCCGTAGATAGGTGTGACCTGATTCTTGACTACTACCTTTACGAAGGCCATGACAAGATCGAACACCATAAACGAATGGCGAAAACCCTGGGAATCACCCCCGGGGCGCTCCGCGGCCGCGCCCACCACATCAGAGTTGGCTTGGAAGAGTGCGTTAAACAATGCGTCTTGCGAAAAGAAAACAAAAACTGAGTAAAGGTCATTGAGATAGAGGGTGGGAGGAACCTACATCATCCAGGAATCAGACAATAAGTTAAAACCCTATCTCCTCGGTGAACTCGACCAGGCTGAGGAAGACCAAGTGGAGGTACGGCTGCTCACAGAGCCGGATTTCCGCGAAAAGCTCGATCTTGCGATTGAGGAGATCATCGACAGGTATGTCGCTGGGGAATTTGAGGGCGCAGAATTAGAGCGAGTTCGGAGTCATTTTCTTAAGTCAGACGATCGTCAAAGAAAACTGCGCTTTGCGATGGCTTTGAAGGAACAAAAACGGCGAAGAACGTCGCGCAAAGGCTCCCAGCCCAGACGGTTCACTTCTCATCTCGCCGTGGCGGCGTCGATACTGGCCATTATCGGTATCGGCTTTATCGCGTTTCAAGCCCTTCGACCTCAGTCGGATCTGAAAGACGGATTGATTGCACTACAAGCCGCCTATCCTGCAGAGCGGCCAGTAGAGGGTCGGCTGTCCGACTTCAATTACGTTCCCTTACCAAACCAACGTGGTGCGTCAGCCCGGGTCGATTACAACCAACGCGAAATTGCCGCGACTCTACTCCTCAAGACGGTTCGCGATAATCCAACGGCCGCCTCACATCACGCCGCAGCCAAGTACTACTTGATGAACCATCAGTTTGCCGAAGCACAAAAAGAATTTGCTGCGGCGCTGGAGCTGGACCCACAAAACGCAAAAATTCACAACGACTTCGGAGCAGCACTACTCGAAGAAGGACTCTTGCAAAGCTCTGCAGCTGATAACAGCAAGCAACTCGAACTGTACGGGCGAAGTCTCGAGCACATCAACAAGGCACTCGATCTTGATAACTCACTCCTGGAAGCACTTTTCAATCGTGCGCTCGTTTACCAAACGATGCGGCCCTCTGAACAGGCGAAACAAGCATGGCAAGAGTATTTGAAGAAAGACAGCTCTTCTACTTCCAAGTGGGCTGAAGAAGCACGACGAAACCTGAGACTGCTGGAACAGCAACTCGGTTCCTCACCGAAGCAGGACGACAAATTCAAAGAGTTCCTGGAAGCTCTAGACAAGTCGGACCATAACGCGGCTCGCCAAACACTCAGTACGGCTTACACATCGGCGGGAAACGCGATCACAAATCAATTGCTGGACTTCTTCGTGGGCGTCGAGCCTTTCAGAGAAGCGCTCGATCCTCCCAGCACCCTGGCAGCGTTGACCTACGTCGCTAAGCTGGAAAGCGATACGTCAGGAGATCAATACACCTCAAGCTTACTAGCCCAATACAGCCACACATCACTCACCTCAAAAGCCACTCTCGCCAAAGCCCGTTACCACCTGCGAACCGGTTATTCACTCTTCGAAAGGTCGAGTTTCGCTGAAGCGGCTCTTGAATACGACAAAGCAAAAACGAACTACGAACTGGCTAACGACATGGCCGGACAGGTGTTTGCTGAATACCGACTGGCCCATTGCTATGTCCTCCTTTCAAAAACAGAACAGGCGCGACTGGCGTTCAAACGACTCCTGTTGGTTTGTGAAGCTAACCGATACCAATGGCTTGCGGCTCAGTGTCTGTTTGGACTGGCACATGTGAACTTTAATTCGAGTGAGTTTTCGAAGGCGCTCGATTACAGCTCTCAGGCTTTAACGAAGTTTGAGCTGATAGATGACGTAAACGGCACGCTAAAGTGTTTGACCCAACTCGCAGATATCAATCAAGCGCTCAACCAAGTCAGTACAGCGTTAGGCTATCTCAGCCGGACGTTAAGAGTCGGTGACGATGCTTCCGTGGAGCCGAAGCAGCGATGGGGAATTCTGAACCAAATCGGCTTTAGCATGACTTCGCTGAAACTACCCGCGGCAGCACTCTTCTATCAAAAAGAGGCATTAAAACTCGCGATCGAGATGAGTATCCCGCTGCTCCTCTCACGTTCTTACGGTTACGTTGGTTCTGCATACGCAGCGCTGAAGATGTATCCGGAGGCGGTGAATGAAGCGACACGAGCTTACGAGATCGGCCGCAGTATGGCAGGAGATCGCACGGGATTGGAAATAACTGCCCTGGCTTTACAACAACTCGGCGACATATATCGGGCGGCTGGAAGCTGCGATCGAGCTATTGAACATTACGATCAGAGCCTCGTACTTTTTGAAAACCTGAGTTTTGATTACTACGCCTATGTCGCTCACAAAGGAAAGCTTCAATGCTTCATCGCGGCTTCAAACAAGTCGGTCATGCGGGATGAACTGCAAACAGTGCTCGGTCTTTCCGAGTTGTATCGGTCCAAAATAACTGAAGACAGCCAACGCAATAGTTTCTTCGACGAGGAACAAGGTGTCTACGACCTTGCGGTCGCTTATGAATTTGCGGAGGAAACTAATTACGTTAAGGCCTTGGGATATTCCGAGCAGAGTCGAGCGAGATCATTGCTTGATGCGGTGCAGCGAGGAACTGCAACCAGAGCACCCAAGCCTGAGGCCGGTTCGCCTGTCGTGACACGCTCGTTGACAGTGGCAGAGATTCAAGCACGGATGCCGAGCAACTCGCAGATTGTTCAATATGCAGTTTTGGACAACAGAGTAATCATCTGGGTCGTCACGCAAACTGAGGTCAGGCAAAAGAGTGTACCGATCCAACTTTCAGAGCTTAGCGAAAAGGTAAACGCGTTTCTGGAAACGATAAATCAGTGGCCCCTTGACGAAGCTTATAAACGAGATCGTGGTTCTGAGCTGTACGATCTGTTGATTCGACCGATTAAAGATTATCTGGATAAGTTCAGGGTCTTGGTGATCGTTCCGGACAAGATACTCAACTACTTACCGTTTGCTGCCCTCACATCTTCAGACACTTCGCACTACCTAATAGAGGAATATGAACTTGGCGTGGCGCCTAGCAGTACTCTTTTCGCAAACTTATCAGCAGTGGCCCGCCGCAAGAGTACGATTCGCGATGAGCGGCTGTTAAGCGTCGGCGATCCCAAGTTTGATGCTAAAGCTTTCAAGTCTCTACAAAGTCTGCCATCAAGCGCTGAGGAAGCGAGGGCCGTCGCCGGCTTATACCCAAACAACCACGAACTGCTACTCCGCGAACGAGCCAGGGAATCAACTATCAAGCGGAAGCTCGAAAGCGTAGATGTGGCCCATTTCGCGATGCACTTTATCGTGAATGAGCGGTCTGAAATGCTTTCCGGCTTTCCGTTAACACCGGAAACATTGAATAACGCCAGCAACGAATCATCCAACGGGTTCCTGGAATCGCAAGAAATCTACCGGCTGGATCTACACCGCCTGAGGCTTGCCATTCTCTCTGCCTGCCAGACAGGAATTGAAAGACAATATCGCGGTGAAGGAGCTGTAGGAGCAGCGCGACCGTTTTTCGTGGCGGGTGTTCCGACTGTTGTGGCGAGTTTGTGGCCTGTCGATTCTGATGCGTCCGCAGAATTGATGATCGAGTTTCATCAACACCTTCATCGCCCAATGCGTGTATCCCAGGCGCTGAGAGAAGCGCAAGTCGATATGATCCGCGGCGCTAACGCACGTTTCCGGAATCCATATTATTGGGCGCCGTTCCTCACGATCGGGGGTTTAAGCAACTAGTAGAACGTGCCAATAACAAAATGGTCGACAATTGCATTGATGATGAAAGGAGAAACCACAATGCCATTTACACCAGTAGATTCTTTACCCCCAAACCCCGACGTTAGAATCTTTTTTAGTGGATTGATGATTCTGGAGCCGCGCGAGGACAACACCTGCGAAGTCTTCGTACATTCCAGTGCGCCTCGCCATTACTTCACGATTGAAGTGCGGCGCAAGCAAGCCGGAAGACCGGATGAGTTAATGATGCGTCACGTTGGTCCGTTAGCCTACCTGGGACGCGACGGCGACATTGTTCCCCCCATTCACGGCATGCAGATCGTCAAACTAACGCCCGGCGCTAAAGGTGTCAGAAGCTTTATTCCTACAACTCCCCCCATTGACGGTGATCCCCAAAGTCTCGACCTGGCGATCGATTTCGAAAGCGCCGGGTTTCACAATGGCAATCCTCAGTCAGGTACTGATCCGACGACTAACCAGACTTTTCGCCTCCTCGACATTGATTCACTAGGCGGCCGGCCCAGCATACTTTTGGATGACGGCACTTTTTACACCGCCGCATTGACCCGATCGGACATTGAAATCCGACTTCGGCACCCCGATGGCTCCGATCGCGTATTAGCTCCTTTCGCGAGCCTCATCGGTGCAGCTATTTCGCTGGACGACGACAGTTCTTTAGTGATCTTCTGGCGCCAGTTTGGCAAGCTCGAACGCCTTGAACTCGAACGAACCGAAGGGACCAGTTACGAAATCTACATCGTTAATGACCCCTTATTCGAAAGTGATTCGATCACCAATCCGGAAAGAGATCCGAAACATGATGAGTTTCGGGAGTATTACAAGATCCTGCATCGGGTCCCCACTGACCGGCAGTTCCGCTTAAACGTCACTATCCCACCTGGGGAACTTTCGCGAGGGTCCACCAGAACACCATGCATGTCCATCATCAAGGGCGGCAGATAACATTAAGAAAGGAGAAAGCCCATGCCAAGAGGTATCTCAGTTCACGTAGGAGTAAACAACCCTGATCCCGTATTTGGTGTCACCCCACTTCAAGGTTGCGTGTCAGACGCCACCAGCATGCGCGACATCGCCGTCAGTAGAGGTTTTGAGGCCAAAATATTTCTCGATGGCAACGCCACGTTTGAAAATGTTTTCGAGGCGATACTCGATGCCACAGAACAACTAACGGCGGATGACATTTTTCTTTTCACTTTTGCCGGTCATGGGAGTTTTCAATCGACTATTCCCAGCGATGAGGAAGCCGATGGCCAGGACGAGACCATCTTGCTGCGCGATTGCGTGCTAATCGACAACTTTCTGCGCCGGAATCTGTGGTCGCAATTCGCTGAGGGAGTGCGGATTCTCGGAGTTGCAGACAGTTGTCATAGCGGTTCGGTGCTCAGCGCATCACATGTGGGCCCCTCCCCGGGAATCCCCAGCGCTAACGCCCCTTCGCCTGCATTGATAATGGATGGTGGTGGTGGGCCTGAACTGGCGACAACGTTCGGTACAGTTGTCGTTGAGGCAGCTCCACCGCGACCGGTTTCCCCAAGTTCAACTCTCGTTCGTGCCTTTACCGATGCTGATAGAGGCCGGATAGAACGCTTGAATCCAGAACTTCATGCGAGGTTGCGGAGTGAGTTATTGTCAGGCGAGGACGCCAACGTCAGAGCTTCGCTTCTGACCCTGTCCGCCTGTCGAGATAACCAAGACGCACTCGATGGGCCCGAGCATGGTGCATTTACACAGGCGCTGCTTGACGTCTGGAACGGCGGGACGTTCACCGGAAACTATGATGATTTCATCGCAGGGATCAGCGGAAGGTTCACACCCGCTCAGCAAAGTCCAAATCGGCGGCCGGAACTCGTAGACAACGCATTTCTCCAACAGCATCCGTTCACGATCTGATCTTGAACGGCTGGTCGTTTACTCGTGCACTGTCGGGGCGTCGGCGTGGGGCACAAAACACCGGCGGCAGCGCGCTTCGTACTTGTCGGACGCGCCGACCGCGACGCGTTCTTCGGATTCGAAGGTGCGCTGTGAGTAGTTTGCCGGTTGGCCACACTTCATACAAATCGCATGGGTCTTGGTGATGTATTCGGCGATAGCCAGCAGTTGCGGCATGGGTTCCCACGGCTTGCCGGTGTAGTCCTGATCGAGTCCGGCGATGATCACGCGTACGCCGCGCCGGGCCAAGTCATTGGCCACTTGGACCAGGTCGTTATCGAAAAACTGGCCTTCGTCGATGCCGACCACTTCCGTGTCTGGATCGACCTTCGCCATTATCTCGGCCGCCGAACGACTGTTTGCCGATTCGTGCCGCATCTCGGAGTGAGAAACGATGTGGTTGTTTGAAAAACGCGAGTCCAATTCGGGCTTGAAGACCTGAACCTTCTGCCGTGCGATTCGCGCGCGCCGCAACCGGCGGATCAACTCTTCCGACTTGCCGGAAAACATCGATCCGGCGATCACTTCCACCCAACCCGCGCTCGATCGCGGGGGTGGTTCCTCATGATTAACTTGTGCCACTAGTTCATCCATTCAGATTTATCGTTATGAGTAAAACTTCGGGTTATAAAAAGGTGCAAACGCGGCAATCAGCGCCAGCTCAAAACTCAACGAACGCGTAACCAGATCGCGTGATAACACACCCCACGCTCCCTGTTTGCTTCT
>DATNJO010000509.1:0-3300 GCA_035603895.1 Pyrinomonadaceae bacterium | reverse complement strand
TGGGGTTATCGTTCGTCGTCTGAACGGCGCGAATGGCTCGCCGATCATGCGATACCGTCGATTGATTATTGTGACGTCCACAATTACCCGCGCGACGATCACGATAGTTTTGTGGATTCGCCGGCGGCGTTGAAAGAGTTTATTGAGAACCGTGCCGCAGCGTCGTTTTCGCTTGGTAAACCGATCGTGTTTGGCGAGTTTGGGATGGGTGACAGTGGGCATAACGGCGCGTCACAGGCTGAATGGTATCGGGCGTTTTTTGAGGGTAATGCGCGGGCTGGTGTGGGTGGCGCGATGTTCTGGATACTGACGCCGGATCCGCATCGTGGTTATGGTGTGACGTACGCGACCGATCGCGATCGGGCGGTGTTGAGTGAGATTTCGCGGGCGTCGCAGGTGTTTGCGACGTTGGAGACGGCGGAGTTGCCGTCGCAACTCCAGGAGGAGACGCGGCATTTGATTCCGCGGCAGTTTGCGTGGGAGCGTTCTGTCGGAGATCAGGCGACGGTGCCGCAAGTGATCTTTCGCGAAGACAAGTCAGTGCTTTATCAGTTCAAGCCACAGATGGCGTCGGCGCAGCGGTTCGAGAAGATTGGTGAAGGGCCGGGATATATATGGGGCTTTGGCTCGGGCTTCCTTGAGTACAAAGTTCCCGAACGTGCAGATCGACGACGGGTCAGCGAGATCATCGTGCGTGCGCACGTGCAGCCGGTGCGACCTGTGGATGCGCCTGAAAGCTCTATAAAGACGCGAGTGACATTGTTTGTTGAAGGCTGGAACGCGGGTTCTCGTTTGATTCCATTCGAACAGACCGGACAGCCTTTAATTCAGGAGTGGCGCCTGACGGGCAATCTCTTGCGCCTGCGCGCGATGCGTGGCCTTCCCCTCACGATCCGCTTCGCCGTCCTCCCCGAATCCGACTGGCTCTACGGCGTCAACATTTCCAACTGGCCCGAAGGCTACGACTCCAAAGACTCCCGCCCGATAGAAGTCGAACTGCGGCATTGAGGTTATTTATCCACAGATTACACAGATTAGTTTTGGACCAAAATCTGTGTAATCTGTGGATGGCTCTACCAGGTGACTGGCGAAAGGTGTAATCTAGCGGGACCATGATTAAAGTTGAAACAACACCAAGCATTGAAAGTCTTGTCGCAGAGATGCGGGAGCTTTCGGAAGAGGAGCAGCGCGCTCTTGCGGGCGCGGTATTACAGGATCGCAAACTCGAGCCGTTTGTCGAAGAACTCGAAGATCACTTGAGTTGCGAGAGAGCAGAACAAGATCCTGCGGAACCGTTACCGCTTAGCAGCGTAACTGTTTAGTCTCCAGGCTAAGCCCTCGCAGGGGCTAAAAAGCCTCAGCACATTAACAACGTACGAAAGGGCAACCTCACGTGCCTGTCGATTATATTGTCATTGTCCGACCTGCAACTCACCGTCAATTACAGCGGTTGCTGAAAGCCAATAACCGTCGAACTAGAGACATCATTAGCAGAATGATGGCTTTAGCCGAGAACCCTCGTCCGCCTGGTTGTTGTAAGTTAGCAACCAGACCTGAGTGGAGAATACGGGTCGGAGACTATCGCGTGCTTTACTCGATTGACGACATGCGACGAATAGTAACTGTTCTAGCGGTCTCTCATCGTCGCGAGGTTTACAGAGACTAACGTTGCGACGCTTCGAGCACGAGTTCGAGGGAAGGTTGGTCCAGTTGGTAGAGTTTGGCGGAGGGGATGGTGTCGAGGGAGAAGGTGGAGATGGGGGTGGAGTGGTTATTGAGGGTGGTGATGATGGCATCGTTGCTGAAGTAGCGACGGCCGCGCGCGATGATGATGAAATCGCCGACGCTTAGTTGTTGCACAGCGCTGGGATCTGAGAGGGAGATGCAAACGAGATCTGTGCGTTGCGCGCGTTCGGCGTAGTAAGCGGCGAGAGTGGGGCTTTCGCTGGCTACGCGCGCGCCGGGTTTTGCACGCGTAACGATCTCTGCCATCACATCGCGCATACTCGCGTCGTAAAATTCGTCATGCGGGAAATAATAACCAGCCCACGCCGTACCGCCGCCAATTGAGTTTGTGTACAAACGAAAATGCGGCGACGCCTGCACCGAATTCACTACCGAACTAATGATCACTACCACCGCTAAACAGGCCGGAACATAGTGTTTCAAACCAGCAGTCACTCCGCTCGAAGCAATCAGATTCGCGAGCCAGCGTCCCGTGAACTGAATTCCCAACGCACTCGTGATGAGCACGGCCGGCAACACCGTGGTGTAATAGCGCGTAAACTTTCCACCAGAAAAGCAAAAAGCCACTACCCACAAGAACAACCAAAACAAAATGAAATAACGCCCGTCGCCGAGCTTGCGTCGAAACAGCAGCGGTAAGCCAACAACAAAACCGAGCACCGTCAACACCGGCAGTTTTACCGCCGTAAACACAAAATAAAAATAAACAGGTATGCCGTTGAGCCAGTCAGTCATACGTTGCGGATAGAGCTGGTTCATGAACTCATAACCGTCGTGACTGACGCGATTGCCGCCGGCGAACAGGCCCATCTGCCTCCACGTGTCAGGCAGCAGAACCGTCGGACTCAACACCAGAAACACCAGGAACATGATCGCGAAGAATTTCAGGAGACGTTTCTTGCCGAGGCGCCAACGCGTTTCGGGAAGCTGCTGAAACATCCAGTAGTAACAGATGCTGATCGCGAACAGATGCGGCACATACTTCGACGCCACCATCGCGCCGTAACACGCGGCCGTGGCCCAGTAATACTTATTCGGATTCTGATCCGTGCTTTCCGCGACGCGCTGCCCACGCAACCAAAACACGTTTGCCAGCAAAAAGAAGAACAACAGAAACGTGTCTTCTTTCGCAACTCGATTGAAAGCGATCGCGCTTGGATTAAACGCCCACAACGCTGCCGCGATCAAAGCCACTTCAGCGCCGAAGAGCTCGGCGGCAATCAAGTAGATCAAAAGCACAGTCAGCGCACCCGCGATCACGCCAGGCAAACGCAACGCAGTTTCCGGAGCGATCTGTTCGGAGGGACCAACAAGCGAGTTCCACTTCTCGGCCGCAATGATCGACGCGGCCTGGAGCGCCTTCATCAACATCGGATGTTCGCCGTTCGCGCCCGTCAAACCATGCGCGCGATAGTCGGCAACCGCGGTGAGTTTGTTGAGTTCGTCTTCGCTGAGACCTTCAGCGCTGAGCCCGGTGATACGAAAACCAAAGCCCGCGAGGATCAGCACGACAAGTGCGGCAAAGATTAGTGTGCGGCTATTTGTGAGAAGGCC
>DATNJO010000508.1:0-3805 GCA_035603895.1 Pyrinomonadaceae bacterium | reverse complement strand
CTGAGACCACGGTGGCGCTCTATCTCGAACGCTCGGTAGACACGATCGTTGCGCTTTTGGGAGTGCTAAAAGCCGGCGGCGCTTACCTGCCGCTGGAAACGAAACATCCGCAACGACGCGTGCAGTATTTGCTCGAAGACGCAAGAGCCTGCGTGATCCTTGCGCAGGAACGAACGGCGGTAATGTTGCCCGAGACTAGCGCGCGCATTATCTGTCTCGACGGAGATTGGATCAAAATCGCGCAAGAGCCGAATAATAACCCGACCGTCGAAACAACCGCCGACAGTCTCGCTTACGTAATCTACACGTCAGGCTCAACCGGTGGCGCGCGCGGCGTAATGGTGCAGCATCGATCGGTAGTCAATCTCGCCGCTACCTTGCGCGAGAAAGTTTATCCATCAGATCACCGCCGGCTTCGCGTGACTGTAAACGCGCCGTTGATGTTCGATTCATCCGTCAAACAGTTGATCCAGCTCCTTTACGGACACGAGCTTTGCATCATTCCGGAAGAAGTTCGCATCGACGGCGATGCGTTAGTCAAGCACCTCAGCGAACAGCAGATCGAGGTGCTGGATTGTACGCCGTCGCAGTTGCGGCTGATGTTGCCAACTGGTTTCTTCGAAAACGATCAAAAAGCACCTTCGCTGGTCCTGGTCGGCGGCGAAGCCATCGACGATGAAACGTGGCAACTGCTCGCGGCGTGCAAACAGACGGCATTCTTTAACGTTTATGGTCCAACCGAGTGCACCGTCGATTCGACCGTGAGCCGAATTGAGCCCGCGGCAAGCGAAGTGCTAATCGGACGTCCGCTGAACAATGTCCAAACCTACGTGCTCGATAGTGACGACTATCCCGTGCCGGTGGGTGTCGCGGCTGAACTGGTGATCGGCGGTGCTGGCGTAGCTCGTGGGTATCTGGCGAATCCCGATCTGACGGCGACGCGGTTTGTGCCGGATTCTTTCAGCGGCCGGCCAGGCGCGCGTGTATATTGCTCCGGCGATCGCGTGCGCTATCGAAACGGTGGAGAGATCAGTTTCCTCGGCCGGCTCGACTATCAAGTGAAGATTCGCGGCCATCGTATCGAACCGGGCGAAGTTGAAGCGGCGCTGCGTAGAGATTCACAGGTACGCGAAGCCGTCGTTGTCGAGAAAGCAGAGCAACGCGGAGACAAACGGCTGATTGCCTACATCGTTACCGACCAACCCGCGGCCATGTCGCTGCCGGCGTTGCAGAAGAGTCTGAGAGAGCAACTGCCGGATTACATGATGCCGTCTGGTTGGGTGGTGCTCGATGAAATCCCGCTGACGCCGAGTGGCAAAGTCGATCGCGCAGCGTTGCCAGATCCAGGCCGGATGCGAGCCGACACGGGCCAAAGTTTTGTCGCTCCGTCCACGATGATCGAAGAAGCACTCGCCGGGATTTGGCAAGAGGTGCTCGATGTGGACCACGTGCGCAACGAAGACAACTTCTTCTGGCTGGGCGGCCACTCGTTACTCGCAACGCAGATCGTTTCGCGCATCCGCGACAGTTTTCAGGTCGAACTGCCAGTACGTAGTCTCTTTGAGTCGCCGACGCTGGCGGAGATGGCCGAGCGTATCGAAACAACCATGCGCTCCGGCGCGAGCATGGCCACCGCGCCCGTGCTCAAGCCCGTCACGGACGACAACCAGTTACCGCTTTCATACGCGCAGCAGCGACTCTGGTTTTTGAACCAGTTGATGCCCGGCAGCAACGCTTACAACCTGCCGGCGGAGATGACGTTAAACGTTCCGGTGAGCGCCGGCACGCTGGAGCAGTCGGTGAGTGAAGTGTTGCGCCGGCATGAGGCGTTGCGGACAACTTTCGCGCTCGTCGGCAGTCACCCGGTGCAACAGATCAGTCCGGCGCCGTCGTTCAAGTTGCCGCTGGTTGACTTAAGCCACTTGCCCGCCGACGAGCGCTCCGTGATTGCAGAACGCGTGCGACACGAAGCCGCGCTGCGGCCGTTCGATCTCGAAACTGGACCACTTGTGCGCGCGATGCTGATCCGCTCAGACGAGCAACAGTCGCTGTTTCTGATGAACATGCACCACATCGTGAGTGACGGCTGGTCCATGGGCGTGTTGATGCACGAAGTAGAAAGTCTTTATGCGTCGTACATAAAGGGTCAACCCTCGCCGTTGCCCGAACTCGAAGTGCAGTATTCCGATTACGCGCGGTGGCAACGTGAATGGCTCCAGGGTGAAGTACTGCAAGACGAGATCGCTTTCTGGAGACGACAACTTGATGGCGCGCCAACGTTGTTGGAATTGGAAACGGATCATCCGCGCCAGTTCCTGCGCTCGATGAAGGGCGCTCAACACCAGGTGGTCTTTTCGGAAGCAGTTTCGCAATGGCTGAAAGAGTTCAATCGGCAGGAAGGCGCGACGCTCTTCATGACGTTGATGGCGGGCTTCCATGCTCTCTTGTGGCGCTACACTGGCCAGAACGACATTCTGGTTGGTACGCCGATCGCCGGCCGCAGCCGAGTCGAGCTTGAACCAATGATCGGATTCTTCGTCAACATGATTCCGATCAGGACCAACTTCAACCGTTGTCCGACGTTCAGAGAGCTCGTCAACCAGGTTAGAGATTCGGCATTGGCTGCGTACACTCATCAGGAACTGCCGTTCGACAAGCTGGTTGAGGAGTTGCAACCGAAACGCTCACCGGGCCGCAACCCGATCTTCCAAACCATTCTCGCTTTCCAGAACGCTGCGCCACAGATGCAGATGGCGAAGGTCAGTCTGCCAGCCGGGGCGCCGGTCAGTGCTGACGTCAAGTTTGATCTCGAGGTGCACCTGCGCGATACGCCAAACGGCGTGATGGGCTCGTTTGTATACAGTCCGGAGCTGTTTGAACCGGAGTTCATCTCGCGGATGGTCTATCACTTCCAGCAGTTGTTTGAGAAGGCGATGGTTGAGCCTGATAGTGAGTTGTCGACATTGTCGTTGCTCGACGAAGCGGAGTATCGCCAGGTAGTCGAGGAGTGGAACGACACGGCGGCGCCTGTGCCCGAAGGTTGCATCCATCAACTCTTCGAACGCGAAGTGGCAGTGCGGCCGGATGCGATTGCGCTCGAGTTTGCCGACGAGCAACTTAGCTATCGTGAACTGAACCGGCGAGGAAACAATCTGGCGCAACGACTGCGAAGCGAAGGTGTAGGAACGGAAACCTTTGTGAGCGTGATGCTGGAGCGCTCGACGGAATTGATCGTGGCACTGCTGGGCATCGCAAAAGCCGGTGGCGTTTACGTGCCGATCAATCTCACCGATCCGGAAAAACGCATCGAGTTCGTCCTGGATGACGCTGGTGTGAAGGTTCTAGTAACCACGAAGAGAATTGCGTCGAATTTAGGAGAAAAGAATCTCACGCTGGTTTACGTTGATGAACCGCTCGCTGAAGCCACTGAAGATCTGACAGTCAATGTTACGCCGGACAATCTGGCTTACCTGATGTACACGTCTGGCTCGACCGGCATTCCGAAAGGTGTCGCCATCACTCACCGAAATGTCGTTGGACACGCCAGAACCGCGAACTTCGTTTCACTAAGTCCCGATGAGATCTTACTGCAACTCGCACCGGTCTCGTTTGATGTGTCGACATTTGAAATCTGGGGTGCGTTGCTGAACGGCGGCCGGTTGGTCGTGTATTCGCCCATGCTGCCTTCGCTGAGTGAATTGGGCGAGTATATTACTAAGACTCAAGTCACCACCCTGACTCTCACCACGGGATTGTTCCATCAGTTTGTCGATACCCACATCAGCAACATCGGCGCAGTCAGGCA
>DATNJO010000507.1:0-3281 GCA_035603895.1 Pyrinomonadaceae bacterium | reverse complement strand
CCGACGTCCAAACGTTCGCGCGCAAAGATTGGCAGCAACAAAGTCGCTGAAGCGAAGAATGTCGCTACGAAATCCAGCGTCATCGTCTGGACCATGATCGGCGTGCGCCAGACGAACTGCAGCCCTTCTTTCAGAGCGGCGAAACTTAATGCCTGTTTGCGGGAGATCTGAAGATCGGGACTGCCACTCGCGCGCATTGCTAACAAAGCGATGATTACCGCTACAAACGAAAACGCGTTGAAAAGGTAGATCAACGCGGGACCACTTTCCGCCAGCAACACGCCCGCGATCGCCGGACCGCCGATAGTCGCGATATTGAAAACGATCACATAGATACTGACAGCATTCGGAAAGTCTTCGAGCGGCACGAGTGAAGGCATCAACGACTGTCGTGCGGGAAGGTCGAACGCCGTCGCCGCCGAAGCCAGTGCGCTTAACAGGTAGATGGGCCAGACACTTTGAATGCCCGCTAGTGTCGTCGCGGTTAATAGTCCGGCGCTGACCAGCATCACGCTTTGCGTAACGATCATCAGTCGCTTTCGATTTACCGCGTCGGCGATAACACCGCCTGCCAGCGAACAGAGAATCACCGGCACTCCACGAAACAGACCAACAAGCCCCAGCGCGAGCGCAGACCTCGTCAACGTATAGACGTGCCAGTTAATCGCGACAAGCTGCATCTGCGATCCCGTCACAGACACAATTTGGCCCAACCAGAGGAGGCGAAAATCGCGATGCCGTAGAGCTGCAAACGCCGAGTTTCTGGAAATCACGTATCGCTTTGCCTTGAAGGTATGTCTGTTACAAAGAAGCACAAAGGCTTTTGTGCTTCTTTGTGGCTAAATCACGAATAGCAGTGAGATTCGGTCAACTTGCGGAAGTGGTAGGCCATCGCCGCATGACGCAGTAGTTCCGTCATTCGATCGCGATCTGTGCGCAGCGCTTTCACGAAGAAGCGCCAGAACTCGCGCCGTTCCGCGTCGATCACGCCGAGTTGAATCAAGATGCGCAGAAGAGCTTTGACGGCTTTGAAACCGTGGTACTGGTGCGCCTCGGGCACGTCCTGCGGTGTGCGTTGCAGCGAATCGAGCGCGCGGCGGTAGTACTCGCTTGGTTTGTAGATCGTGCGCATGATGCGCTGGTAACCGGCTTGAAGTTTTTCTGCGTCCATTCGCGGAATGAAGTTCAAGGACGACAACGTGTTGTTGCCGGTGGCGTCGTTGCCGAGCAGACGGCCTTCGCGCTCGAGTCGCCGCCATAGTTGCGTATCCGGCAATGCGTTGAGCATACCGACCATGGCCATCGGAATCGCGCTCTTGCGAATGAAGTCGATTTGAAGTTCGAAGATGTTTTCCGGATCGTTATCAAAGCCGACGATGAAACCGGCCATCACTTCCATGCCGTGCGCTTGAATCTTGCGGACGGATTCGAGCAGGTTGCCGCGGTTCTGCGTCTTTTGCGCTTCTTTGAGACTCTCTTCAACAGGAGTTTCGATGCCGAGGAACACGCGACGAAAACCGGCGTCTCTCATCGACGCCAACAAGTCGTCGTCATCAGCCAGGTTCACACTCGCTTCCGTCAACAGCGAGAAAGGCATCCCGTTCTGTTTCTGCCACGCGATCATGTCGGGCATCATTTGCCGCACGTTCTTCTTGTTGCCGATGAAGTTATCGTCGACGATGAATAACGGTCCGCGCCAGCCGAGACGTTGCAATGCGTCAAACTCGGCGAGCATCTGCTGATTGCTCTTCGTGCGCGGAATGCGGCCGTAGATCTCGATGATGTCGCAGAACTCGCAGGAGAAGGGACAGCCGCGCGAGTACTGCACGGACATGCAACTGTACTTCTTCATATTTACGAGACCGAAATCCGGAACGGGCGTGATCGACATCGGTGGCCGCTGTGGTGCTTTGTAAATGCGTTTTGCTTCGCCGCGTTCAAGGTCTTCGAAGAATTCCGGCAGAGTAGTTTCTGCTTCGCCCTGGAAAATGTGATCGGCGTGCGGGAGTTCTTCGATCGTGCTGGTGACGTATGGACCACCCAGTACGACTAGTTTGCCGAGTTTTTTCGCGCGTGCCGTTACCTCGTGCAACGACTCCTTCTGCGCGAGCATCCCGGTAATGAAGACCATGTCGGCCCATTCGAGTTGCGACGTTTTCAGTCGCTCGACGTTCAGATCGACGAGCCTGCGCTCGCACGAACTCGGCAGCAAGCTCGAAACCGTCAACAGGCCGAGCGGTGGAAACACGGAGCGCTTGCCTTCGAATGGCAATGCATATCGGAAGCTCCAGTAGGTGTCGGGGAATTCCGGGTTTACTAGTAGGATTTTCATTTGGTTCTGTAAACCATACTTGATCAACTGTCACTCGGCCAAGTGTTGTGCTATAAATTCCACAATTCGTCTCACAACGAACGGAATTACCAATGGGCGAAACCAGGGACTTTGAACTGAAGGTTGGTCGACGGTCGGCCGACGGAATTGTGAGACTTTCGGCGTATCCCCCACAACTCGTACAACTCAGCGTCGGTTACAGAGGCCAGCAATCGGCATCGGTGCTGTTGACTCAGGAACAGATTCGAGAGTTGCGAGATGCACTCGGGAATTACATCGAAGAAGCCACGGCTGAACGTGAGACGAAGCAATCGTGGGACCATACTGAACGCCGGTCAGAAGAATCACATCTTTCAGACGCGCACTAGTTCTGAGTTCGCGTTTTGAGTTCAAGCTTTAGTTTGCATTCGACATGCAGCCTAAAGGCTGAACTCAGAACGGAATTACGTTAGCAACCTTAGAAAGGCACACTCACTATGAACACACAGCTTTCACGCGCACTCGCCAGCCTCCTGATCGTTCTGTTTTCGTTGTCGCCCGTATGGGCCACCTGCGGTGGTGGCGGCGGAGGCGGCACCGGCGGAGTCGGCGGCGGCTCTCGGAGTTCGTCGGGTACGACGCCTACCGTTTACAACGTGCCGTGGAATATGTGGGACGCTCGCAAAGCGCCGCAGAAGGGCTTGGTGCTTTACTGGTTCCCTGCGAACAACGCGGAAGTCGAAAAATCTACTCTACGCACATCGCGCATTCTCACTTTGTACTCGGCGCAATGCGTAACGATGACTGTCGCCGACGCAAAGACACCGGAGTTGCAAAAGATCATCGGCGACTCAGCGTTGCCCGTTGCAGTGCTTACCTCGTTTGACGGATCTCCGATCCAAAAGATCGAGAACACCGGCGGTAAACTCAAAGCGGACGCTGTCGAGAAAGTCGTTGAAGCCGAGATGAA
>DATNJO010000506.1:0-3951 GCA_035603895.1 Pyrinomonadaceae bacterium | reverse complement strand
CCATTGCCGCCCGACATTCTCGGATTAAATCACTACGTTACGAGCCAGCGCTTCCTCGATCATCGTGCTGCGCGTTACCCGGTTCACTGTCACGGTGGCAACGGTCAGCAGATTTACGCTGACGTCGAAGCGGTGCGTGCGTTCCCGGCAGGAATGCTCGATGCGAAAGCGCTGATCAAAGAAGTGTGGGATCGTTACGAACGCCCGCTTGCAATCACGGAAGCGCACCTTGCCTGCACGCGCGAAGAACAACTTCGCTGGTTCAAAGAGATTTGGGACGCCGCGCAATCACTCAAAGATGAAGGCGTGGACATTCGCGCGGTCACGGCGTGGGCAACGTTTGGTTCGTTTGATTGGAACAGCCTGTTGACGAGAGATGACGGCTTTTACGAATCCGGTGTTTTCGATCTCCGAAGCACTGTGCCGCGACCGACGGCGCTGGCGAAGATGTTGAAGACGATCGCCGGTGGCAACGACTACGATCATCCAGTGTTGGATAGCTCCGGTTGGTGGCGCCGCTTCAATCGTTTCTCGAACGAGGACTCATACGAGATCACCGCGAGCGTGCGTCATACGAGCTCTACCGGCAATCTCGGCCGCGCTCTGCTGATCACCGGAGCAACCGGAACACTCGGCCAAGCTTTCGCGCGCCTGTGCGAGCAACGCGGCCTTTCGTACTACCTTTTGAACCGGCAGGAACTCGACATTGCGGAGCCAAACTCGGTCAAAGCGGCGGTCGAGCGTTTCGAGCCCTGGGCCATCATCAACACGGCCGGCTATGTTCGCGTTGACGATGCTGAAAACGAAGTCGATCGCTGTATGCGCGAGAACGTTTCCGGGCCTACGAATCTCGCTTCGATCTGTGCCGAGCGGGAAATTCCACTCGTGACGTTCTCTTCCGATTTGATCTTTGACGGCAACAAGAACGAAGCGTATGTCGAACGCGATAGCGGCTCGCCGTTGAATGTTTATGGCTTGAGTAAGCTGCGGGCGGAAACGGAAGTGCTCAAGTATTATCCGGAAGCGCTGATCGTGCGGACGAGTGCGTTCTTTGGACCGTGGGATGAATTTAACTTCGTGCACGCGGTCTTGCGATCGCTCTCGACTGGCAATCATTTCGTGGCGGCCAATGACGTCACGATCTCGCCAACGTACGTGCCTCATCTCGTCAACTCCGCCCTCGATCTTCTGATCGACGGCGAACATGGCGTTTGGCATCTTGCGAATGGAGGCGCAACGACGTGGGCTGATTTCGCCGCGCTGGTGGCGGATATGGGCGGCAGCAATCGTGCGTTCGTGCGTGGCCGTCCTAATGCATCGCTGCGACTGGCAGCGCAGCGTCCGCACTTTAGCGCCCTTTCGAGCGAGCGCGGCACACTGATGCCTTCGCTGGAACAAGGTTTGGAGAACTATTTTCACGAACGAAGACATCTGACAGGATTTACAGAATTTACAAGATGTGTTTGAAGGGAGGAAGGTTAATAGCGCATTATTGACTTGGTTAGTCTCTTGTTAATCTTGTAATCCTGTCTATGACTGAAGCGATTCCCCGCCCTGAGTATCCCCGACCACAATTTGTTCGCGAAGACTGGCTCAATCTGAACGGCGAGTGGGAGTTTGCGTTCGACGATGCAAACGAAGGCTTGCAACTAGGTTGGCACGACGGCCGCAAATTGCCCAAGCACATCAACGTGCCGTTTGGTTACCAGGCGGAACTATCGGGCATCAATGATAAATCGATTCACGAGCACGTCTGGTACGCGCGCGATTTCGAAGTGCCTGCGGAGTGGTACGGCCGCGACATGCTGTTGAACTTCGGCGCGGTGGATTATTCGTCGACAGTTTGGGTCAACGGTCAGGAAGTCGGACACAATCAGGGTGGACACGTTCCTTTCCAGTTCGACATCGCGCCTTTTCTCAAGCGCGGCGTCAACCGTCTGACGCTGCGCGTCGAAGACAAGCAGGATCCGGAGCAGCCACGCGGCAAGCAATCAGTCACTGGAATACCGCAGGAGATCGACTACTACTGCACCACGGGAATCTGGCAAACAGTTTGGCTCGAACCAGTCCCGTCGATGCGCATCGAAGAGCTGCGCGTCATCACTCACGCGCATCGCAATCTCGTCGAATTCATCGTGTACCTGCACGCACCCTCGTCGCCGTGGCGCGTGGAAATCGAAGTCACCGATCGGGGTGAACTGGTTACGCGCGGCGAAGCTCGCACTGCCGTTGCGACAGGTCATCTGGTCCTCAGCATTCCGTACGCAAAACTGTGGTCGCCGGAATCGCCTCATCTTTACGATGTGACGGTTCGCTTGTATGACGAAGAATTGCGCGATGAGATCAAGTCGTACTTTGGTTTGCGCGGCATCGAACTGCGTGACGGGAAGTTTCTGTTGAATGGTTCGAGTGTTTACCTGCAAATGATCCTGGACCAGGGTTACTGGCCGCAGGGACTGCTCACCGCGCCTTCCGACGAAGCATTGCAAACCGACATCGGCTGGGCCAAAGCGTTCGGTTTCAACGGCGTGCGTAAACACCAGAAAATCGAGGATCCGCGCTGGCTTTACTGGTGCGATCGGCTCGGCGTCATGGTTTGGGAGGAGATGCCAAACGCGCGTGAGTGGTCCCTCGAAGCGGAAGAAAAATTGTCAGCAGAATGGCAACGCGCCGTGCGCCGCGATTACAACCATCCGTGCATCATCGCGTGGGTGCCGGTGAATGAGAGCATGGGGTTTCCGCAACTGGCCCAACAACACGCCGGTCAATACGCCTTCATTGAGCGCATGGTCCGCACGACGCGCCGTCTCGATACAACGCGAGCGGTGATCGACAACGACGGTTGGGAGCACACGGACATCGGCGACGTTTGCGCGATTCACGATTACTCGCCCTCGTCGGCCGTGCTAGTGAAACGTTACGAGAAGATGCTCAGTGGTGGTGGTTTGCCGGCGACGGTGTGGATTGGTGATAAGCCGTTGTTCGCGCGTGGTTCCAGGTATCGCGGACAACCGATCGTGCTTTCAGAGGTCGGCGGGTTTCTGGCGATTCCACCCGACATTCCGCCCGACCAACGCGACGTGCTCTATCGTTTCTACGATTCGTTCGAAAGACCGGAAGAGCTGGTCGAGAAATATCGCGACCTGATGAAAGGCATTTCGATGCTCACCTTCCTCGCCGGTTTTTGTTACACGCAGTTGACGGACATCGAACAGGAAATCAACGGTCTACTCACCTACGATCGCCAAACGAAAGTCCCCGCCGAAGAGATCGCCCACATCCACCGCGAGATGTTGAAACACTGATCTTAATCATCCTCAACTGGTTCGAGGTACCAGATGTCGACAGTCACTCCATGCGCGTAGTGAAGTATCGGTGAGCCTTTTGGTATTGGCAGGCGATTGACCTCAAACAAATTGGTCTCGACGTTCTTCAGCGTCACCTCGCGCAACTGATACGGCTCGTGAAAAACGCGCGCGCGATAAATATCCCCGTCGCTCTCCGAATACAGACAGTAACGCTCAGTCAAAAAGAACTCGCGCGTGCCTGGTTGCGCCTTCGGCAACTCGTCGCCGATAGTCCACGCAGCCTTAAACACCGCTTCTCCTGAAGCCCGCTTCGATCGATATTTAAAACTCCTCGTCCCGGTGAAATCGATCTCCGCGTGATGATATGGCAAATGAAAAAAAGCTCGCGCAGTTGTCGCCGCGACGAGACTGTTGACGTCCAGCGAAAAGAACCAAACGCCAGGCACACCCTGATAGTGGACGTAAGTGCGCACGTTTAGTTCGTGCATCTCGTCGAGTCCCGGCACGGCCGGCGCAAACGGAGGAAAGGCACGAATGTCCCCCATCGTAAAAGGCACGATCCCAATCCACGCGTTTCCGCCGTAGAGATCGAGCTCCAGCGCGTCGGGAATCAAATGGCGAATGAGATTCGGGTCCACTCGCC
>DATNJO010000505.1:0-3420 GCA_035603895.1 Pyrinomonadaceae bacterium | reverse complement strand
CGACCTACACGGCCAACTTTTACAGCTATAATCCCACCAACGGAGTTGGTGGTACTTCAGACTACCTACCGTTTTATGAGTGTCATCACTTCGTCAAACAACAGTCCATTGGTCGCGATCGAGTTTCTGCCATGGATGGTGCGTTCGCCGCGCCAATCGGTAAACGTGCCGCCAGCCTCTTCCATGATTGGCAACAGCGGCGCGCAGTCCCACAGGTTCATCACCGGATCGAGCATCACGTCGGCGCGTCCGGTCGCCACGAGCACGTAACCGTAACAGTCACCCCACGTGCGGCTCGTCTTCACGCGCGCCTGCAATTCCTCCACGGCGCGCCCAAATCCATAACGAGTACATCCGTGAAAATCCGTGGCTAACAACAACGATTCGCCTAACGACGCCGTAGTAGACACACGCGCAGGCCCACCATTAAAAAAACAACCGAGTCCGCGAGCAGCCGAGACGATCTCGTTCAGCGCCGGAATATTCACGACGCCGACGCTCGGTTCGCCATCGATCTCCAGCGCTATCAACACTCCATAAAACGGAACACCATGAACAAAAGCAAACGTGCCGTCGATCGGATCGAGTATCCAGCGCCGTCCCGAACGCCCTTCGCGTTCGCCTTCCTCTTCGCCTAAGACACCGTCGTCGGGAAAACGTTCCGCAATTTGTCGACGGAGATACGCTTCCGCTTCACGATCCGCAATGGTCACGTAGCTGCCGTCGGACTTGGTCGTCGTCTCCGGCTGCTTGCGGAAGTATTTCAAGGTGATGTCGCCTGCGCCACGCGCCAGGGCAACGGAGAATTCGAGTAGTTCGTTCAACTCGGCCTTATCAGGCTTCACGCGGTCCTCCGGTTTCGGGTTTACGCCGTTGGGCCAACTCGTCGCGCACATCGTCGAGACTCACATTACACGCCACGAGCATTACCAGCAGGTGGAAGAGGAGATCCGCGACCTCAGCAACAAGCTGTTTCGGATCGTCATTCTTGGCCGCGATGATCGTCTCGGCAGACTCCTCGCCGACTTTTTTGAGTATCTTATCGAGGCCTTTATCGAAGAGATAGGTCGTGTAAGACCCCTCCGGCCGTTCCTCTTGCCGGCATTGTATCAACGCGTAAAGCTCGTGCAGCAACCCGCCGGGTTGTTCTTCGTCGTGCTCGATCGCGAAACACGATCTCGCCCCAGTGTGACACGCCGGACCAGCGGGCTCCACCAGCACGACGATCGCATCGTTATCGCAATCGGTCGCCAGGCTGACAACCCGCTGCGTGTTTCCCGAAGTCTCGCCCTTGTGCCAGAGTTCCTTTCGCGAACGCGACCAGAACCACGTCTCGCTGGTTTCGAGCGTGCGCGTTAAGCTCTCTTGATTCATGTAAGCAAGCGTCAGCACCTCGCGCGTGCGCGCATCCTGCACGATCGCGGGCACCAATCCGTCTTGATCGAATCTTATATCCTTAAGATCCATGTTCACCTGATCTCAACTCCGCGCCCGCGCAGATAGTTCTTGACCTCCGTAATCGAAAACTCACCGAAGTGAAACAGCGATGCTGCCAAAACGGCACTGGCGCCTCCATCAGTCAACGCTTCATAAAAATGCTCGAGCTTCCCGGCACCACCCGAAGCAATAACCGGAATACGCACCGCGCTCGAAACTGTTCGCGTCAGTTCGATATCGTAACCGTTGCGCGTGCCGTCGCAATCCATACTCGTCAACAAAATCTCTCCAGCGCCGAGTTGCTGTGCTCGTCTGGCCCACTCGAGTGCGTCGATGCCCACATTGCGCCGCCCGCCATGCGTGTAAACTTCCCAACCTTCAGCAGGATCGCCAGCGTTGCGTCGCCTCGCGTCGATCGCCACCACGACACACTGGCTGCCAAACGTTTCCGCACACGCCCCGATCAATTCCGGTGTTTCGAGCGCCGCCGTGTTGAGCGTGATCTTGTCGGCGCCTGCACGCAAGATCGTGCGAATGTCTTCGACCGTTCGCAACCCACCCCCAACCGTAAACGGAATAAAGACTTCATCCGCCACGCGCCGCACGAGCTCCGCCACGATGTCGCGCTTGTCTGACGATGCCGTGATGTCGAGGAACGTCAGCTCGTCCGCACCCTCCGCATCGTAACGCTTTCCCTGCTCGACCGGATCGCCCGCGTCGACGAGCGACACGAAACGAATCCCCTTTACCACGCGGCCGTTGTCAACGTCGAGACAGGGAATGATCCGTTTGGCTAGCATTGCGAGTTGAGGCGCGCGAAGTTTCTCAGCAGCCGCAGTCCCATGTCCTGGCTCTTCTCGGGGTGAAACTGCACGCCGCAAATGTTTTCCTTCGCGACGACCGAAGCATACCTCACGCCGTATTCCGTCTCACCCGCGACTTGGGATGTTTCAACTGGCTCGCAGTAGTAAGAGTGCACAAAGTAAAAAAACGCGTCCTGTGGAATGGCGCCCAATAAAGCATGGGATTGGTGCGCTGTAACCCGGTTCCAACCAACATGCGGCACGACTAGTTCATCACCGAACCGCCGCACTCTACCGCGCAACAAACCAAGACCCGGCGTCGCGCCAAACTCGTCAGACTCTTCAAACAACAACTGCATCCCAACGCATACACCCAACAACGGCGTTCCCTCTTCAACTCTCTCCCTTACCAATCGGTCGAAACCACGTTCGCTCAACGCCTTCATACACGCGCCAAACGCACCCACTCCAGGCAACACCAATTTATTCGCGCCGCGCAAAACCTGTGCATCAGCGCTCACCACCGCTTCGCACCCGGTAGCCGCAAAAGCCTTTTCCACCGATCGCAAATTCCCAACACCGTAATCAATGATCGCAACCTCAGTCATAACTTCTTCTCTGTGCCTCTGCGTCTCTGTGGTTTGTTTTCATAACCACCACAGAGGCACAGAGAAATCCTCCTACAGCGATCCCTTCGTACTGGGCACACCAGCAACGCGATCATTCCTCTCCACTGCCTGCCGCAGCGCGCGGGCCGACGCTTTGAACGTTCCCTCGAGAATGTGATGCGTGTTGCGCCCACGCAAACAATCAATATGCAAATTGAACTTCGCCGTCTCAGCAAACGAGCGCCAGAAATGCTCCGCCAACTCCACCGAAAAGTTTCCGATCTTCTGCCGCTTCGTCGGCACTTCGTACACGAGATAAAACCGGCCCGAAAGATCGATCACCGACCGGCACAACGCTTCGTCCATCGGCACAACCGCCTCACCATAACGATTAATCCCCGCCTTGTCGGCGAGCGCCTGCGCTAACGCCTGTCCCAACGTGATCGCGATGTCTTCAACGGAGTGATGATCGTCGATTTCTAGATCGCCGTCGCACTTCACCTCCAAATCAAACAGCCCGTGCTTGGCAAACAATTCAAGCATGTGTTCGAGAAACGGCACTCCAATAGCTA
>DATNJO010000504.1:0-4288 GCA_035603895.1 Pyrinomonadaceae bacterium | reverse complement strand
GATGGCACGTGGCCCGTCGGCACTGCCAAATGGGAGAAACGCAATCTCGCGCTCGAGATTCCGGTTTGGGATGCAAAGGTTTGTATCCAGTGCAACCAGTGCGCGCTCGTGTGTCCACATGCGGCGATACGCGCGAAAGTTTATGACGACTCCACGCTCGCCGGCGCGCCTGAGACCTTCAAGTCGACGGCTTACCGAGGCGCTGAATACAAGGGAAAGATGTTTACGATTCAGGTCGCGCCCGAAGACTGCACGGGCTGCAACCTGTGCGTCAATGTGTGCCCCGCAAAGGACCGAACCAATCCGAAGCACAAGGCAATCAACATGGAACCTCAAGCGCCGTTGCGTGATGCTGAACGTTCCAACTACGACTTCTTTCTTAACCTGCCCGAACTCGATCGTGCAGACGTCGTGCGTCTCGATCATAAAGGCTCGCAGTTTCTCGAGCCGTTGTTTGAATACTCAGGCGCCTGTGCCGGTTGCGGTGAAACTCCTTATCTGAAGCTCCTCACTCAGCTCTTCGGCGACCGCTTACTCATTGCCAACGCGACCGGCTGCTCTTCCATCTACGGCGGAAATCTTCCGACCACGCCGTACACCACCAACAGTGACGGAAGAGGACCGGCATGGTCTAACTCTCTATTCGAAGACAACGCCGAATATGGCTTTGGTTTTCGACTCGCTCTCGACGCGCACAACGCTGCCGTGCGTGTGCTGGTCCAACACCTCGCACCAACTATCGGAGAAACACTTGTCACAGAGCTGCTCGAAGCGGATCAGGAAACTGAGGCCGGGATCATCGCGCAACGCGAACGAGTCAAGGTGTTGCGGAGTAAGTTGGCAGGCATTCAATCAGCCGAAGCACGCCGCCTCGAAACACTCGCTGACTACCTCGTCAAGAAGAGTGTTTGGCTGGTCGGCGGCGACGGTTGGGCTTACGACATCGGTTATGGCGGACTCGATCACGTGCTCGCGAACCGCCGCGATGTAAACGTGCTCGTGCTCGACACCGAAGTCTATTCAAACACCGGCGGCCAGCAATCGAAAGCGACGCCTTTGGGAGCGGCGGCAAAGTTTGCGGCGTCGGGAAAACCGGTCGGGAAAAAAGATCTCGGTCTCCTGGCAAATATGTACGGACACGTTTACGTCGCGCGCGTCGCGTTTGGCGCAAAGATGCCGCAAACCGTTCAGGCTTTTCGCGAAGCGGAAGCTTACCACGGACCTTCGCTGATCATCGCCTACAGTCATTGCATCGCGCACGGTTACGACATGGCCCAGGGCGCGGCACAACAAAAGCTCGCCGTTGAATCCGGTGTCTGGCCGCTTTACCGGTTCGATCCGCGCCGGATCGCCCAGGGAGAAGCACCGCTCGCTCTCGACTATGGACCACCAAAAGCGAAGGTCGCCGATTACATGCGCAACGAATCACGCTTTCGCATGATCGAACGCGCCGATCCGCAGCGCTTCAAACACTTTCTCGAAGAGTCTCAAGCCGCCGCCGAAAGGCGTTACTCCGTCTACCAGCAACTGGCAGGAATGAAGGTGCCCGCTTTCGAACCTAAAGATGGAAACGGAAACGTCGATGGAGAGGAGAGCAAATGAATCTCACCACTAATTACATGGGAATTTCTTTGCGAAACCCGCTGATCGCCGGTTCGAGCCCGCTGACTGACAATCTGGATACGGTCAAGCAGCTCGAAGACGCGGGCGCTGCGGCTTTGGTCCTGCCGTCGCTCTATGAAGAGCAGATCATAGGCGAACAGATGTCTGACTTCTTTTCGTCTGAAGCCTATGGCGACTCTTTTCCGGAGGCGTCAAGTTATCTTCCCGAGGCGGATTCAGCTCCCGGACCGGATGAATACCTCGAGCACTTGCGTCGTGTTAAGCAGACCGTCGGTATACCCGTGATCGCGTCACTCAACGGCAGCACGCCTGGCGGCTGGCTCTCTTACGCTTGTCTCATGGAGCAAGCTGGTGCTGACGCGATTGAACTTCATCTCTACCACGCCGCCAGCGACCCAACCTTTAATGCCTCTCAGGTTGAGAGTCAAATGCTTCAGGTCCTTTGGGAAGTCAAAGGAGAGCTCGGGATTCCCGTGGCGGTGAAGCTGTCGCCGCTTTTCACGGCCTTTGCAAACTTTGCTTTGCAAGTCGATGCGGCGGGAGCGGACGGAATAGTTCTCTTCACTCGTTTTCACAAGATCGACTTTGACGTGCTGGAGCTTGAAGTCAGGCGCCATGTGGAACTCTCGACTTCCGCCGAACTCGATCTGCGCCTTCGCGGAACAGCAGTACTTTCGGGACGCGTAAAAGCATCGCTGGCGATCAGTGGCGGCGTTCATTCGGCGCTGGACGTGATCAAAGCAACGATGGCCGGCGCTCATGCGGTGCAAATGGTTTCCGCGCTAATGCGCCACGGCCCGCGTTATCTGCAAACGTTGCGCACTGAACTGGAAGGGTGGATGATCGCCAACGAATGGAGTTCGCTGTCAGAGATGAGGGGAAACATGAGTTTCCAGAAAATTCCCAATCCTGCTGTTTACGAACGCGAAACGTTCAGACGAATGTTTCAGTGACCTTGGAGTGACTGCCATGATGCCCGGACCTGGATTTTCGATCGTCGAAAGCGTGCTGCACCCAACTGATTTTTCCGAAGGCAGCCGCATTGCTTTTCACCACGCTCTTAAGACCGCAATGTTGACCAGATCGACGCTCACGCTGCTGCACGTGGCCACGGATGACAATTCGACGTGGTCCAACTTTCCGGGGGTGCGCGAGACTCTTGAACGTTGGGGAGCGTTACCGAAAGGAAGTGAGAAGTCGGCTGTCGGCAAGCTCGGCATTGACGCGCGCAAGGTTGTTGCTAGCGAGGGTGAACCGGTCGAAATGGTGGTCGGTTATCTGGCGAAACATCCGGCGGATTTGATCGTGTTGGCTACGAGTCAGCGCGAAGGCCGCGTGCGTTGGCTGGGCAAATCTGTGGCCGAACCGGTAGTGCGCAAGGCTGGAGAGATGACGCTTTTGATTCCCGGCGACACCCAGGGTTTTGTTTCCGCTGACGATGGCTCAGTTAATTTGAGCAAGGTGCTTGTTCCCGTAGCTCTCACGCCACACCCGGTTACGGCGGTGAATGTCGCTGCGCGTTTAGTTGAAAGGTTGAACTGCCCGCAAGGAACTTTCACGCTCATGCACGTCGGCAATTCCAATACGATGCCAGCGCTTCGTCTTCCTGAAGTGCCCGGCTGGACGTGGGAGAAAGAACTGCGCACTGGCGAGGTCATCAAGAATATTGTCGAGGCGGCGAAAGATCACGAAGCCGATCTGATCGTGATGGCGACTGACGGACGCAATGGTTTTCTCGACGGCTTGCGTGGTAGTCACAGTGAAAGAGTTCTGCGTCACGTCACCACGCCGTTGCTCACAGTCCCAGTTGGTTCGCGTGCCTCCCGGTTTCTGACGTAAGCCACAAAGAGGCACAAGAGGCACAAGAGGCACAAGAAGCACAAGCACAGGTAGAGTGAGTGATCGGGTAATTCTTGCCTTTCTGCAAGTGCTACTTTAGTATCACTCCATGCGAACTGAACTCGTGACCACACTGAAGCGCCAAGCCACAGAGATTTTGAACCAGCTCGAGAAGGATCGAGAGCCGATCCTGATTACGCAACATGGCGTGCCATCAGCATATCTCGTCGATGTTGAAACCTTCGAGACGCTACAGCGTCGTATGGCATTGCTCGAAGGCATTGCTCGCGGGGAAAAGGCAATTGAAGAAGGCCGGTCACTCACTCATAAGCAGGCAAAGCAACGGATGTCCAGATGGCTGAAGTAATCTGGGCCGAACCAGCACTCAACGATCTTGACGCAATTGCAGACTACATTGCACTAGACAATCCCGAGGCGGCAGGCCGGCTGGTGCAGAAGATCTTCGAGCATGTCGATCATCTTGAAAGTCACCCTGGACTTGGCTCAAAGCCGGAAGAACTCAAGGGCTGGCGTTATCGCCAGATCGTTGAGCCGCCGTGTCGCATCTTCTACCGCGAAGATTCCGGGCGAGTCTTGATACTTCACGTCATGCGTTCAGAACGTCTGCTCAGGCCCGAACTACTTAGCGATCGAGAGCAAGGTGCTGGCGGAACCTGATTGAAAACTATCTCAACCGAAGGGGTCATCTCGTCAAGACAACAACGCGAGCCAACCTCTAAGACCAACGTAGCTATTCGTGCCAACCTTCTTGAACTCGCCCGCTCCTGAACAGGATCCGCGTACTAATCACTGGGGGGATTACTGC
>DATNJO010000503.1:0-2654 GCA_035603895.1 Pyrinomonadaceae bacterium | reverse complement strand
ACGATCGGCGGCATGACCGGACTGTTCCTGGCGTCGCTGGCGGTCGATGTTCACCTGAGTGACACTTACTTCGTCGTGGCGCACTTCCACTACATCATGGTTGGTGGAGCGCTGATGGGGTACCTCGGCGGCCTGCACTATTGGTGGCCAAAGATTAGCGGGCGCATGTATCCCGAGGGTTGGGGACGTTTCAGCGCGCTCGTGATCTTCGTCGGGTTTAATCTGACGTTCTTGCCGCAGTTTATTGCCGGTTACCTGGGTATGCCGCGCCGTTATCACGCGTACCCGCCGGAGTTTCAGGTGTTCAACGTGCTTTCCACCGCGGGTGCTTCGATACTCGGTTTCGGTATGTTGATTCCGGCGATCTACTTCGTTTGGTCGATGCGCTACGGCAAACATGCGGAATCCAACCCGTGGCACTTGCCGGGACTCGAGTGGCGCACACAGTCGCCGCCGCCTACGGAGAATTTCGAAGTCACGCCGGTGGTGACTTGGGAAGCTTATGAATTTGCTCCGCCTGAAGAGACGGAAATAGTTGGAAAGTTTGGTCCGGAACTCGAAGGTATTTAATTACGCGTTCTGAGTTCAGCCTTTAGGCTGCCGTTTAAGGCACAAGCTAAAGCTTGAACTCAAAACTGATTAGCTATTTGGGAGTTAGCTTGATCGAGAGCCACGCAACAACTCAAGACATCCACGGCCACCCGGCGCTCCAGCACCACTTCGAAAACATGGAGCAGCAGCGCGAGGCGGGCACCATCGGCATGTGGGTCTTCCTCGTCACCGAGCTCATGTTCTTTAGCGGGATGTTTCTCGCTTACGCGCTTTATCGAAATTTGTATCCGGCGGCGTTTGCATCTGCCAGCAATCACCTCGACATCACGCTCGGCGCCGTGAACACTGGCGTCCTCATCGTGAGCAGCTTCACGATGGCGATGGCGGTCTATTTCACGCAAGTCGGCAAGTCGCGGCCGCAGATCATCTGTCTCGTGTTGACGTTGATTCTGGGCCTGACGTTTTTGGGGATTAAGGCAGTCGAATATCACGAGAAGTATACCGATCACCTGATTCCGGGCCATTTGATTCCCAGCTCGCCGTTTGGCCCGGCCGTGCAGGAAGAAGGACAGCCGCTCGATCATCATAAGGTGCACTTGTTGCCGGGGGCGACGGTGCGGCAGGTCGAGATGTTCTACTGGATCTATTTCGCCATGACCGGCATGCACGCGCTACACATGATCATCGGCGCGGGATTGTTGACGTATTTGATCATCTTTTCAGTCAAGGGGCGCTTCGATCCGGAGTATCACGGTCCGGTCGAGATAATCGGGCTTTACTGGCACTTCGTCGATATCGTGTGGATCTTTCTGTTTCCGTTGCTGTACCTGCTCGGGCGACACTTTGAGCACGGATAGTTTGGTATGAGCGAACACATTGTTCCGGTAAAAGTTTACTTTGCAATCTTTCTGGCGCTGCTAGTGGGCACTGCGCTGACGGTTGTCGCCGCCTTTGTCGATTTTCCGTGGCGGTTCAATACGATCGTGGCCCTCACTATTGCGTCAGTGAAGGCGACGCTGGTCGTGCTTTATTTCATGCACGTGCGTTACAGCCCGCGACTCGTTTGGGTGATCGTGGCTTCGGCGTTGTTTTGGATGGGTATTCTGTTCGCTTTTACGTTCAGCGATTACTTCACCCGCGGTTGGCTCTCGATCGGCTACTGAGGAGTCTCACTCCGGTGTAGCGACGCTTCCTTTACTTCGATCAACCGTTTACAGGATGGACAGTTGAGCCGAATCGTGGCGTCAGACGTTTTGATCGGCGCGCCACAGTACGGGCAAGCGCCATCGACCTCGTTGCGTTGGAAGAGGTCGCGCATCATGAACACGGGCAGGATCAGACCGGCGAGCAGTAGCGGGATGCCAAAAATGAGACCGATCGTGGCGCTCTGGCCAAACGTCAGACTGATGATCAGGCCGGCAAGGAAGAGTACAAGGCCGAGAGTAATGGCGAATGAGAAGCTATAAGCACTGTCGAAAGTGCGGCCGGGCTTGGCAACTTCCGGTCTATCCTGATTCATTTTGAAGACCTCCTGGAGGGTGGTTGTAGCACGGACTTTACCACAGATCCGGGGCTTCCGTGCTAGTCTCTGGCAAATATGACTCCTTTCGAAAACTTTCTCAACGAACATGACGAAGAGGCGTGGTCTGCGGCGTTGACGACGCTGTTGCGGTCAATTCATGAAGTGGATCGCAACGCCACGCAAATTTGGTTTTCGTTCTATCCGCTCGGGCTTTTTCAGGCTTTGGAGAAGGCGGAAGACCCGCAGAAACTCGTGCAACAGTTACTGATGCAGGGTAATTACCTTCTGCGCGACCAGATCGACTCGTCGCACACGTTTCTTTACGGGCATCGCTTCTGGCCGGAAGTGAAACGAGAGACCTTGAAACACGCGGCTGAGTTCAGTGGTCAGGGTTCGCTTTCCGATCAGATCATGGCTGTGGCGCAGAAGGTTGCGGCAGCGGCGAAGGTCGACCAGTCGCTTGTGGTTGGGATTACAGCCGTCGCATTCATGACGATCCGGCAAGTTGGATTGGAAGCGTTTGAGCAGTCGCCCGGGAAAGTAATGATTGATAAGAAGCACGCGCGAAGGTCGCCCGATG
>DATNJO010000502.1:0-8993 GCA_035603895.1 Pyrinomonadaceae bacterium | reverse complement strand
ACGGCACGTGGACCACGTCGAGCGCCTGGCGTTTGAAACCTTTGCGCTGTGCGGCCTTTGATGAGGTCAACGACAGCGAGCCGAGTGTGCGTCCGTGAAAACTGTTGAAGAAAGCGATGAACTTCTCGCGGCCGGTCGCGTGCATCGCGAGTTTCAAAGCGGTTTCGACAGCTTCCGTACCGCTGTTTGCGAAGTGTGTCTTCGTGGGCGACTGCACCGGCACGATCGCGTCGAGTTTTTCCGCGAGGTCCGGCATGTGGCGGTAGTAATAATCAGTACCACATATATGGATCAATTCCGCTGCTTGCTTCTGAATCGCTGCGACCACTTCCGGATGACAATGTCCGGTGGAACAGACCGCGACGCCCGCGTTGCAATCGAGGAAGAGATTGCCATCGACGTCTTCAACCCAAACGCCGCTTGCGCGTTCGACCACGAGTTTGAATTCCGGCCGCGGATACGACGGGTTAACCCATTTGGCATCCGCTTCGATGATCTTCTTTGCGTTTGGGCCTGGCAGGGCGGTCTTGATCTGAGGCTTTTGTGGTGGTGCAATTACGCCGGTCGACATTGTTCATTTCTCCCTTTTCAAAAAGACGTCAACAAAAGACGATTCGAGTCTGAAAAATCGAGGTTTTCAGACGTTATCAGAGCAGCATTAAAGGAAACTAGTCGGCGAACAGATTCGCGCGCGACTCGAGCGGGCGATGATGAGGTGGTTGCGGGTTCAACATACGAGCGCGATTGTAGCAGCCGCGGTTTGCCTCGGACAAGGACAGATTGATAAAGTATCGGGCCAAATCTATACCCTGCCTGCGGAGATAAAAACATGAGGATCCGTCTGAGACACCAGTTCTTTACCTTTGCGTTCTTCGCGCTCGTTCTGTCGGCTGCCGCGGTAGCGCCACTGTTGACCCGCGCGGCTCTCGATACAAAGGACGATGCCAGTAACAAGAACAAGATTACTTATCCCGAGACGAAGAAGGTCGAGGTCGTCGAAGACTACTTCGGCACCAAAGTGCCCGACCCGTATCGTTGGCTCGAAGACGAGACTTCAGCCGAGACGAAAGCCTGGATCGAGGACCAGAACCGGGTCACGTTCGGTTATCTCGATAAGATTCCGTATCGCGAAAAGCTCAAAGCGCGGCTGACTGAACTTTACAATTACCCGCGCATCTCCGCGCCGTTTCGTCGTGGTGAGACTTACTTCTTCACCAAGAACGACGGTTTGCAGAACCAGAGCGTCTACTACATTCAAAAAGGCGTGAATGGCACTCCTGAAGTCTTTCTCGATCCGAACAAGTTTTCGGCTGATGGCACGTCAGTGTTGAGTGCGTTCTCGCTTTCGAAAGACGGAAAGTATCTGGCTTATGGCATCTCCACGGGCGGTTCTGACTGGGTCACCCTCAACCTGATGGAAGTCGCCACGAAACAGAAGCTCAGCGACGAGTTGCAGTGGTTGAAAGTGTCAGGCGTGTCGTGGCAGGGCGACGGTTTTTACTACAGCCGCTATCCGGCGCCAGAGAAGGGCAAGGAACTCTCTACAAAGAATCAGTTTCACGCCGTCTACTTCCACAAGGTCGGCACGCCGCAATCTGACGACGTGCTGGTTTACGAAGACAAGCAGAATGCCCTGCGCTTCCATAACGTCAACACTACCGAAGACGAGCGCTTTGCACTGCTGACTATCTCGGACCGCGGCAGAGGTAAAAAAGGAAACTCGCTGTTCTACAGAGATCTGTCGAAGCCGGATTCGAAGTTTGCTCCGATCGTCGCTGAGATTGGCGACGACACCTTCAACGTGGTCGACAATGTAGGCGACAAGTTTTTGATTCGCACGAGTCGCAATGCGCCGAACGGCCGCGTGGTGCTCGTCGATCCGCAGAACCCGGACGAGAAGAACTGGAAAGACATACTTCCCGAGAGAGAAGAGCCGCTGCAAGGCACAGGTACCGCCGGTGGCAAACTCTTCGCATCGTGGCGCAAGGACGTGGCGACGCGCGCTTATGTCTTCAGTCTCGACGGCAAGCTGGAAAATGAGATCGTGTTGCCGGGTGTTGGTTCTGCCGGTGGCTTCGGCGGTCTGAACGACGACAAGTACGTGTTCTACAGTTTCACTTCGTTCAACTTCCCGCCGACGATTTACAAGTACGACATAGCGACGAAGAAGTCGTCAGTGTTTCGCACGGTCGATATTCCCGGATTCAAGCCGGACAATTACGAAACGAAGCAAGTCTTTTACAACAGCAAAGACGGCACGCGCGTGCCGATGTTTCTCGTTTACAAAAAAGGCCTGAAGCTCGACGGCAACAACCCGACGGTGCTCTACGGCTACGGCGGTTTCAATGTCGTGAATGCGCCGGCCTTCAGTTCGTTGCGCATGGCGCTGCTCGAACAGGGCGTCATCTACGCATCCGCGTGCATGCGTGGCGGTGGCGAGTACGGCGAGAAGTGGCACGAGGCTGGCACGAAGCTGAAGAAGCAGAACGTGTTTGACGACTTCATCGCCGCGGCTGAATGGCTGATTGCGAACAGGTACACGTCGTCGAGCAAGCTCGCGATTCAGGGCGGCTCGAATGGCGGCTTGCTGGTGGGCGCAGTTTCGAATCAACGTCCGGAACTGTTTCGTGCGGTGATCGAGCAGGCGGGCGTGATGGACATGTTGCGCTTTCAGAAGTTCACGATCGGTGCAAACTGGATCGCGGATTACGGTTCAAGTGAGGCGAACGAAGCGGAGTTCAAAGCTCTGTATGCTTACTCGCCGATTCACAACATCAAGCACGGAACGAAGTATCCGTCGACGCTGATCACGACCGCGGATCACGACGATCGTGTAGTGCCGGCGCATAATTACAAGTACGCGGCGGCGTTGCAGGCCGGGCAGGGTAGTGACAATCCGATCCTGATCCGGATCGACACCAACTCAGCGCACGGCGCCAGCAACACGACCAAAGCCATCGAGCAGCAGCGCGATATCATGGCGTTTCTGTTCGAGAACCTCGGCGTGGAATACAAGTAAGGTTTAGTAAATCAGTTCTGCAACGGAAGGTGGATGTCGATTACGAGTCCACCTTCTCGTGCGTTATAGGCTTCAATGTTACCGTGGTGCAGCTTCACGACGCGGTCAGCGATCGCGAGACCCAGGCCGGCACCGCCATCGTGACCGTTTCCGTTCACTGAAACGACCCGATGAAACGGTAAGAAGATCTTGTCGAGCATCGGCGCGGGCACGCCGGGACCATGATCGCGGACGCGCAACAAAGCGCGTTGGTTGTTCTCACGTTGCATGGTTATCTCGACTGTCGTTCCTGCAGCCGTGTGGCGTACGGCGTTGCGAACGACGTTCTCAACCGCGCTGCGAATCATTTCCGCGATGCCCGACATCAGACAACTCTCAGCCGCCAGAAACCGCACCGCTCGATTCTGTGCACGCGCTTCGAAATCACCGTCCGCGGCGACTTCCTGGACCAGACTTGCGAGGTCAAACGTCTCGCGCATGTTTTGGTCAACACCGCTATCAATTCGCGTCAACGTCAACAACTGACCGATCAACTTATCGAGCCGTTCGGCTTCGATGCTGATCCGGTTTTGATATTCGGAAGCTTCTTCAGCGTCGCCCTGCTTTAACAGACTCAACGCTACGATCAAGCGCGCGAGTGGCGAGCGAAGTTCGTGTGAAACGTCGCCGAGCAGGTTTCGTTGCGCGGTCACCAGTCTTTCAATTTGCTCGGCCATCCGATCGAAATCTTTACCGAGCAGCGCGATCTCGTCGTGACGGCGGCCAATCGCCGGTTGCACGCGTGTTTTCAAGTGGCCTTCAGCAATGTCGCTCGCCGCGCTGCGCAACTTACCCAACGGGCGCGTGATGTGCAGCGTCAACACTGCGCAAAGACCTGCGGCGACGAGTGTGATCACGAGCAAACGCAGATAGGGATGTTTACCGACAGCTTCGGAGAGCGGCACGAGATAAGTAGGCGAGGTTTGAAACGCGAGGCTGTACTGGCGGCCACTTGGACCAGTCACCTGTTTGACCGCGATTCCAAGACGGGGATTCACTAAAGTCAAACCTTGTGCAGTGGTTCTGGCCAGTGCTTCTTTATTGCGCGCGAGTCGTAGCACTACATCCGGGGCGGGACGATTAAGCAGTGTGTCCCCGTTCTCATCGAAGAAGTAGAACCTCATGGTTTTGCGGCTCTGCAACTCGTCAAGATAACTGCGCAGCGCGTCCTCGCCTTCGGTCTCGTACATGCGCGCGGCTTTTTCTGCTTCCATCGGCATGATGCTGTGCAGCGTGACTTGCCAGCGCTCTTCGTAAAACTTCGCCAGTAGTGAAGACGTCTCCAGCGACGTTCCCACCAGCACGATGATCACGAGGAAGCAGAAGAAGATTTTGAGAAAGAGTGTGCGCATTAATTCAGGCTCGATGGCGAAGCGGGAGCGCGTAAAGATAGCCGATGCCGCGCACACCCTTGATACGGTCGGTACCGTCAGGGAGTGGTCCAAGTTTCTTGCGCAGATTGCAAACGTGCGTGTCGATGCTGCGATCGAACGGTGAAAACTCGCGGCCGAGGATGTCGCGCGTGAGTTTTTCGCGATTCACGACCTGGCCGGCAGCGCGCATCAACGCTTCGAGTAGATCGAATTCAACGGTGGTGAGGTTGACGAGTTGATGTCCGTGACGCACCACACGCGCGCCGGAGTCGAGTTCGATATCGCCGAGCGCGATCGTTGAGTTTCCGGTTGCGGCAGTTCCGTTCGCTGGTTTTGCGCGCCGCAGGATGGCGCGGATGCGAGCGGCGAGCTCGGGCGGACTAAACGGTTTTGGCAGATAGTCGTCCGCACCCATTTCGAGACCCAACACGCGATCGAGTGCGTCGCCGCGTGCGGTCAGCATCAACACAGGCATGGCTGATTCGGCGCGGATGCGTCGCAGCACGTCGAAGCCGCTCATTTCCGGCATCATCACGTCGAGTACTACGAGCGCGTAATCGCCGGAGAGCGCGCGCTCGATTCCTTTTGCGCCGCCGTTGACCGCATCAATCTGAAACCCCTCACGTATGAGAAAACGCGAGACGAGACTGCACAGCTCGACGTCATCGTCGATCACGAGGATGTTTCCGACAGTCTGTGCAGCCTGAGCTTCCATAACGAGACCGGCATTTTAGTTCGCCGCGAGGCTTTTTGCAGTCAAGAAATGTTAAGACCGCTTAACAGTTCTTAACGGACCCTTGGCAATTCTTGACCGCACGCTCACCCGAACCCACGTATAACCCCTCCATGTTCTTACTCATCTGCGTAATCTGTGGTTGGCTTTTTGCCGCGCAAACGTCGAGTGTCGTGGGCACCGTAATCGTTAATACCCCCGCCGCTCTCACGATAAAGACCGACCAAAATGTAAGCGTACGCGTTGAGTCCACGGACAAAACTATTTATCTCCGTGTGCCGGCTGGGGCTCAATCACTGGAACAAGCAGCGCCGATAGCGCTTGCGGACATCGCGCCGGGCGATCGCGTCCTGGCCCGCGGAACCCATGCCAGTAACGGCTTTGCCGCAGTGCGAATCGTCGTCCTTTCAAAGACCGACATTGCGACTAAACGCGAACGCGACCTCGAACAGTGGCGCACGCGCGGCATCGCCGGCGTTGTGAAACAACTGAATCCCGCCACAGGCGAAATGAATATCGAACTGCGCGGCGCAACGGCTGCGAGCGCGATCATCGTCAATGCGAGCGCTGCGGAGTTTCGCCGTTATACGCCCACGTCGATCAGTTTCGAAGACGCGAAACAGAGCAGCTTCGCGGAGGTTGGCGTAGGCGATCAACTGCGAGCACTTGGCGACAAGAGCGCCGACGGGAAGTCGTTCAAAGCGGAAGCAGTCGTTTCCGGTTCGTTCAAGACAATCGGCGCGACATTGAACGCGATCGATCTCGAGAAGGGCGAGATCTCAGCCACTACTCTCGACCAGAAGAAACCGATTCAAATCTCAATGCTGAAAGACACTTCGGTGCGCCGAATTCCGGCAGCACTCGTGCCCGCGCTGGCGCAGAAAGTCCGGGCGAACAGTCAAAGCGAAGTGCAGCAAATGATCGAAAGTCTTCCGGTTGTGCCGTTAGCGAATCTGAAAACCGGCGACGTTGTTTCGATAACCGGAATCCGCGCGAAGGAAGACACTCGTCTCACCGCGATCAAACTCGTGGCAGGCGTTGATGCCGTGCTCCGCGCGATGACACCGCAGCCCGGCAGACCGCAGACGGTGCGCTTGAGTGCGGGTCTGCCAAACGCGTTCGACTTCAGCGTCATTCCTTAGAAGGACCAACTATGAAGCTCAAATTCGTTCTTCTGTCCGTGTTATTCGTGGCTTATTTCCCGTTAACGACAATGGCCCAACGCACAACGGTCGTGCGCGGCGTCGTTTCCGACGAACTTGGCGCTGTGATCGTTGGTGCAACGGTTTCTCTTATCGGTGGACAGGCGACAACGTTAACAACGATCACCGACGAGTTCGGCGCGTTTCGCTTCAACGGAATCGCGCCCGGCAACTACTCGCTTACCGTTGCGCAACCGGGCTTCGCAACGTTTCAGCAAGCAAACGTCGCAATAACTGACGGTCAGTCACGCACGATCAACGTAACGCTGCGGATCGCTGCGGTAGAAGGACAGGTCACAGTAGATCCGGGCGCAACGGTCAACACAGATCCCACCGCCAACAAGAGCGCCGTAGTTCTCAAAGGCAATGATCTAAACGCGCTCTCCGACGATCCCACCGAACTCGCCGCCGAACTGAGCGCTCTCGCAGGACCGGCCGCCGGCCCCAGCGGCGCACAAGCGTTCGTTGACGGCTTTACCGCTGGTCCAACTCTCCCCGACAAGCAATCGATCCGCGAAATCGTCATCAATCAGAATCCGTTTTCCGCCGAGTGGGAACGCATCGGCTTCGGCAACATTCAGATTCTCACTCGCCCGGGCACCGGACAATTTCACGGCAATGGCGCCTTCACTTTCAGTGACGCGGCGCTGAACTCTCGCAACCCTTACGCATCCAACCGGCCCGCGTATCAGCGCCGCATCTACGACGCCGGCCTCAATGGCCCACTCTCGCAGCACTCGTCGTTCTTTCTGTCCTTCAGCCACCGCGAGATCGACGACACGGCCGTGATCAATGCGACCGCCCTCGACGCTGCGCTTCAGCCGATCACGATCAGCGATGCGATCGTGACGCCGCGCCGGATCACGTTCATCAGTCCGCGTTTCGATTTTCAACTGAACAAAACAAATACGTTGAGCGCTCGCTACAACTACAACTCGAACGATCTGGAAAACCAGGGCGTTGGTGGTTTCTCACTCGCTTCACGCGGATTTCGTTACACCGATCAGTTGCACATTCTTCAGCTCATCGAAACGGCCGTGTTGAGTCCCACCGTCGCAAACGAAGCGGCGTTTCAATACATCTGGTATGGGATTCAACAGACGACCAACGATCCCGGCCCGGGTTTAATAGTACTCGACTCCTTTTCCGGTGGTGGTTCGCAGATCGGACACTACCTTTTCGATCGCAATGAAGGGGAGTTGCGTGATTACCTGACTATGAGCCTGGGCCGGCACAGTTTGAAGTTTGGTGCGCGGTTGCGTTGGGCGCACATCAGTGACATCGCGCCAACCAACTTCGGCGGCACGTTTACTTTCTCCGGTGGTCCAGGTCCGCAACTCGACGCTTCGAACAACATCATTCCCGGGACGATTGAAGACTTGAGCAGTCTGGAACGTTATCGCCGCACGTTGCTGTTCCAGCAGCTTGGCTTATCGCCTGCGGAAATACGGGTTCGGGGTGGTGGCGCGTCGCAGTTGACGATCGCCAGCGGCGGCGCGTTTGCGGACGTGCGCCAGTGGGACCTCGGTCCATTTATTCAGGACGATTGGCGGCTGCGGCCAAACTTCACGCTGAGCATGGGGCTGCGTTATCAAGTGCAGACAAATATAAAAACCAAGCGACTGTTTGCGCCGCGTCTTTCGTTTGCATGGACGCCGTGGGCCAGAGGCGCGGGCACGCCGAAAACCGTGATTCGCGGTGGCGCAGGAGTGTTCTACGATCTGATCAGAACGAACATCACGTTGCAGGCGAATCGTTTCAACGGCAGCAACCAAACGCAGTACATCGTCGACAATCCACTGCTGCTCGATCTGTTTCCCAACGTGCCTTCGGACGCATTGCTGGCCGCGCTCAATCAACCGCAAACGATTTGGAACAAAGAAAACGGACTCACGCAGCCGTATTTCATTCAGTCGTCAATCAGTGTCGAGCGAAGCTTGCCGCGCAACGTGACGCTCAGCCTCAGTTATGTAAACACGCGAGGTTTGCACCAGTTGCGCGCGCGGAACATCAATGCGCCCGTCATTCTCGATCAGCGGCCGTTTCCGACCAACGACAACATCTACCAGTACGAAACCAGCGGCATCTACAAACAGCAGCTCTTTGTCGTGAACGGCACCGTCAGGTTGAATCCACGTTTCTCGCTGAATGCGAATTACACGTTGGGTAAGGCGGAAGGTGATACGGATGGACCGGGAAGTTTTCCGGCGGAGTCGTACAATCTTGCTACGGAGTTTGGCAGGGCCTCGACCGACATTCGTCATCGGTTCACATTGGCAGGGAATGTCGAGACGCGCTGGGGATTGAGTTTTGCGCCGTTGATCGTTGCGCTTTCAGGCGCTCCGTTCAACGTCATCACCGGCGCCGATCGAAACAACGATTCAATCTTTGCCGACCGGCCCAGCTTCGCGACTGACCTCGCGAGACCGTCAGTAGTGCAGACGTCTTTAGGCGCTTTTGATCTGGCGCCTTTGCCCGGCAGCAGGATCATTCCGCGAAACTTCGGCACTGGACCAGGTTACTTCTCCGTGAACCTGCGCGTGTCGAAGGTCATTAACTTTGGTCCATTGCCGCGAGCGGCGGCCGCAGCCGCTCCGGCTGGCAATCGACCCCCAGGACTGTCGCCA
>DATNJO010000501.1:0-2728 GCA_035603895.1 Pyrinomonadaceae bacterium | reverse complement strand
TCGTCAACGCGGGCATCTATTTTTTCCCAACCTAAGAGACTCGGCACTAACCCGACGTTTTGTGCGATCGTGAAATGCGGAAACAGACCACCTTCCTGAATCACGTAACCAATCCGTCTTCGCAACGCGATCGGATCCCACGCCATCGTGCTCTTTCCTTCAACTACAACCTCACCGGACGTCGGCACGAGCAAACGATTCACGAACTTCAGTGTCGTGGTCTTCCCGGAACCTGACTCGCCGAGCAATACGAGTGTCTCGCCTTCAGCAACACTCAGATTGAGTTCGGAAATGATCGGCTCGGGCGCGTTTGGTAGTGTGAAGGTAACGTTATGAAATTGAACGAGCTGATTATTTGACGCAGCGTCGTTCATCAAGCGGTTTAGGCTGCCAGCAGCAGATTACTACTGAAACGTTCCTGTGAGTCGAGCCACGTGCGCGTGTGTTCGAAACCTGTCTCGTTTGCGAGTCGCGCGATCCCCTCGCGATCATACTTGTAAGAGTTCTCGGTGTGAATCAGTTCTCCCGCCGCAAACTCGACTTCGAGATCGAGTTTTTCAATGCGCACGCGCTGCGTAAATAAACTCTCGATATAGATCTCGATCCGGCCGGCCGCTTCGTTATAAAAGGCGCGATGCTTGAAAGCGCGCAAGTCAAACGTACCATCCAACTCGCGATTGATTCGCGCCAGCACGTTGAGATTGAACGCGGAAGTCACACCTAACGCATCGTTATACGCCGCCTCGAGAATCTTCGGATCCTTCTTCAAATCCGCGCCAAGCAACAACGCGTCGCCTTTGTTGAGCACACTGCGCATCGCACGCAGAAAACGAAACGCTTCTTCTTGATCGAAGTTGCTGATATTTGAACCCAGGAACAACGCGAGAGTGCGGCGGCGCGGCTTCTTCCCGAGTTCCGCCAAACCGGCAAAATAATCGGCAGCATAAGCTTCAATCGTGAGCCGCGGATACGACTGCAACAGAATCCGCGAACTGCTTTCCAACGCGAACGCCGAGATGTCGACCGGCATGAAACACAACTGCGGCTGACGCCGCAACAACGCTTCAATGACCAACCGCGTCTTCGACGCACTGCCGCTACCCATCTCGACCAGCGTGATCTGCCCGTCCACTGAAGCCGCGATCTCGTCTGCGTAGCGCTTGAGAATCTCGTTTTCGGCGCGAGTCAAATAGTATTCGGGCAACAAGCAGATCGCCTCGAAAAGCTGCGAGCCGAGATCGTCGTAGAAATACTTCGGAAGAAATCTTTTGGGCTGCGCGGTGAGACCTTTGCGCACGTCGTCCGCCAGGTTCGCACGCGGATCGCGCTTCACGAGATTGTGAATAAAAAGGCGTTTATCGGGTGCGGGCTCCGTCTGTGCCAAACCGGGTTTCCTCGGCCGGTATGATAGCCCATAATCCGCGCTTGACCACCACGCGCGCGGCGGGCAAGATCGGTCGCGATGTTTTTGAAGCAATTGTCCCTAGCGCTGATTTCCGCGCTTTTGCTCACCATTTTTTGTAGTTCCGCATTTGCCCAGGGTTTCAAACAGGAACTCGAAGCTCCGGAAAAGATCGAGTTGACTGTTCGCAATCTCGATGGGCGAGTCAGTGTGATCGCTTCCGAAGAGCAACAAAAGAAAGTCACCGTTGAGGCGAAATCTTCCGGCGACGCGATCGAACCGAGCGACGTGAAGGTCGAGGCCAACGGCAGCAGTTTTACGGTCGATGTGCGCCCACGCGGCGAAAAAAACCGCATTGACGTGGTGGTGACGATTCCTGTGCGTTCGAAAGTTGACGTCGAAGGCAAGGCAGGCGCGGTCGATGTGATTGGTAATGTCGAGTCGGCAACCGTGAAGACTGACACCGGAACGATTCACGCCGACGTGCCGCTCGACGCGTTGAAGTTTGACTTCGTTTGGGAAGCGAGCCGGCCGCGTTACATGAGCGACGTCGAATTGCCGCCGGTCAAAGAAAAGGCCGGTGGCATGTTTAGACTCTCCGGTCGTCTCGGTGAAAAAGACAAGAAAAAAGAAGAATTGATCGCACTCAATTTCCGCACGCAACGCGGCGTGGTGCTTTTGAATATCGACCCGGAAATGGCGCCCGCGGATCTGCGCGAGCGCCCGCTGACGGAAGCCGCGCGCGCGATCGTTCGCGGTGGCGACACTGCGCTGGTCGACGCGATTCGCAAAGTGTCGCCGAAGATGTTTGGCGATTACGCAAAGACGTTACCGCCGCCGGAAAAAGAACCGGAACTGGTGCGACGCACGCCCGTCGATCAGATCGTGAGTTCGGTTGCGCCGCAGTTGCTTCGTTTCAACGCGAGCGTGACCGATCGACACGGCCGCGCGATCAGCGGCATGCGCGAGTCGGACTTCACGGTTTGGGAAAACGGAATCGAACGCCGCGTGACGAACGTCTCACCGGCAAACGAACCGTTCAATCTCGTGTTGCTGCTCGACGTTTCCGGCAGTGTCGAAGAGCGAATGGATTTTATTCGCAAAGCTGCGCGCGACTTTTTGCGCACGGCGAGCCCGCAGGATCGCATTTCGATTATCAGTTTTCGCGACGACATACAGATCATTTCCGATTTCAGCACCGACCGCCAGATACTCTCGCGTAAGCTCGACGAGATCGATGCGGGCGGTGGCACTGCGCTTTACGATGCGCTTGGTTACATTTTGAGTGAACCGTTGCGGCGCCTGCGAGGCGAACGCACCGCGATC